>JAISHU010000152.1 GCA_031262385.1 Mediterranea sp. (in: CFB group bacteria) | reverse complement strand
AAGGCGACAATCTTTCCGTACTTTCGGCACTCACCGTGGGCGAAAAAGAGGAGTTAAGCGACGAGATACGCGAGACTTATTCCGCTACCGGTGTGTCGCATGTGTTGGCTATATCGGGGTTGCACGTAGGGTTGCTTTATGCTTTGCTGCTTCTGTTGTTCTCGTGGAGTTGGCGTCGGTGGCGTTATGCCCGGCACGTAAGCATCTTCCCGATTACGCTGTTGCTGGGCTGTTTTGCTTTTCTTACGGGCTTCTCGCCGTCGGCGGTTCGCTCGGTCATTATGTTCTCTCTGTTGTGCATGGCTGCCGTGCAAACCGGCACGCTTCTTACGCTCAACAGCATTTCCGCCACCGCCTTTTTGATGCTCTGCTTTTACCCGCCTTGGTTGTTCGATGCGGGTTTCCAACTCTCGTTTGCTGCGGTAACGGCTATCTGTTTCATTCAGCCCCGCCTTTACCGGCTGTGGTCGTTCACACACAAAGCGGCGCGCTATGTGTGGGGGCTGACCACTGTGTCGGTAGCGGCACAGATAGGTACGGCACCGCTGGTGATTTTCTATTTTCACCGTTTCTCGGTACACTTCCTGTTGAGTAACTTGTGGATTATTCCGCTGATAACGTTGTTGTTGTATGTCGCCCTTCTGTTGCCGGTGTGTACACCGTTTCCGTTGTTGCAACAGTCTGTGGCGCAGGGAATCGACGGATTGCTGACGTTTCAGCATCGGTTGCTTCGTCTGTTGGAACATCTTCCCGGCAGCTCCGTCACCGGATTGCATACCGATGTTTTCGAGATAGCCCTGTACTATCTCTTTGTGTTGCTTGTTATTCGTGCCTTGAGCATAAAGCGGGTGCGTAGTTTTTACCCGCCTTTGTTGTGCCTGTTTGTGTTTGCCTGCTATTACGCCCTCTACGATGCAGGTTGAAACCTACTCGTTGCCTATCTGCTCCAGCCGGTTGCGTTGGTTGGCAAAGAAGTCCGCCCGCATCGCTTGATTGGAAGAGGCGATAGACGAAGAAAATTTCTTGAGCGAGTGAAGCCATCGGCGGTGCATCTTACACAAGTGTGTATCCGATGTAAACATCATGTTGGCAGGGTCAATCCAAAAGAAGGAGCTGGTCTCTTGTCCCACACTCACATAGATGCTGTTTTGCGGGATGTTAAATTCCGACAGGTAGAAGTTGAACGAACCGTTTTTGTGTACCCCTTTCGCCAGCAGTACTTCCAGCTCGTTGATAATGTTTTCGATGTCCCGCTTTATTTCGTGCAATTCGTCGAGGGTGATAAGTCTCATTTTATAGAGATAGCTCAACTTGCGCAGTGTGTTTACCACCATATCGCGTTCGGAAATGAGTGTGATATCGCTGTTGTAGAGCACATCCCAGCGAACGCGGTCGTGCATATCGAGAACGTTGAAGGGAACTTCGATGTCGCTATAACGAAAATCGAGCGGTGCATCTTGTATTTGATGCACCCACTCGTAATAGAAAAATTTAAATAGAGCTTTGTTGCCCGGGTAAAACACCGGATAGAGCTTATTGAGCGAGATAAGTATTTCGCGCTGTTCTGTCGATTCCGAGAAGATAGGCGCTCCGTACAGCAATTTGTACATGTTGATGAATGTCTCTTCGGCGGAAGCGGTGATGTCGCTGCCCAGTTGAAAGATAAGCTTGCGTCCGACGTTTCCTCCCAGCATCTCGTCGATAGATAAATTTAGTTCGCGTGCGAGAATTTCCATCTCGTCCATCGTAAAAGGAACCTCGCCGCGAATGCGTCGGTAGATAGATTCGCGGGCGATTCCCAGTATCGACATGAGGTAAGGGACTACATTCTGGTTGGGAGGTATCGCGGCTACTATTTTATCCGCTAAAAGCTTACGTTCTTGAGTTTTCATAACCTTACATGAGTTGGCGTTAAATCACATTAACACCGCAAATGTATGGCTTTAGCTCAACAAATACAATTTGTTCCCTACTTATTTGCCCGTTTCCGCTCGTTTTCGTCCAAAATGATTTTACGCATACGCATGGCTTTCGGAGTAACTTCCACGTATTCGTCTTCTTTGATGTATTCCAGTGCTTCTTCGAGCGAGAACTGCACGGGCGGTATCAGTCGGACTTTATCGTCCGAACCCGATGCACGCATATTGGTAAGCTTTTTCGATTTGGTTACGTTAATCACCAAGTCGTTGTCGTGCGAATGTTCGCCCACCACTTGTCCGGCATACACATCTTCTTGCGGGAAGATAAAGAAGCGGCCGCGGTCTTGCAGCTTATCTATGGCGTAGGCAAAAGCCGTACCGGTTTCCATGGCAATCATGGAGCCGTTGGTGCGGCGTTCTATTTCGCCCTTATAAGGTTGATACTCTTTGTAGCGGTGAGCCATGATAGCTTCGCCTGCCGAAGCGGTCAGCACGTTGGTGCGCAAGCCGATGATACCGCGCGAAGGCATGTCGAACTCCAAGTTGATTCGTTCGCCGGCAGTCTCCATTTTGGTCATTTCACCTTTGCGGCGGGTCACCATATCTATCATTTTGCTGGCGTACTCTTCGGGAACATTAATGGTAAGCTCTTCGATGGGTTCGCACTTTGCGCCGTTTATCTCTTTGTAAATCACCTGAGGTTGTCCCACTTGCAGTTCGTAACCTTCGCGGCGCATGGTTTCGATGAGTACCGACAGGTGCAGCACACCGCGTCCCGACACAATCCATTTGCCGTCTTCTTCGCTCTTGGTAACCCTCAGTGCAAGGTTTTTATCCAGCTCTTTCATCAGTCGTTCGTGGATGTGGCGCGAAGTAACGAACTTTCCGTCGCGTCCGAAGAAAGGAGAGTCGTTAATGGTAAACAGCATACTCATGGTAGGCTCGTCTATGGCAATGGGTGCCAATGCTTCGGGGTTGTTGTAGTCGCATACGGTGTCTCCGATTTCGAATCCTTCGATGCCGATCAGTGCACAAATATCTCCCGAAGAGACCTCGGTGGTTTTTACCCGTCCCAATCCTTCGAAGGTATGCAGTTCTTTAATCTTAGTTTTGAGAATCGTGCCGTTGCGTTTAGCCAAAGATACGTTCATGCCTTCGCACAGCGTGCCGCGATATACGCGTCCCACGGCGATACGTCCGGTGTACGACGAATAGTCCAGCGAGGTAATCAGCATTTGCGGAGTACCTTCCAGTTGTTCGGGTGCGGGGATGTTTTCGATGATGCAGTCCAGCAGCGGCAAGATAGTATCGGTTGGTTGCTTCCAGTCGGTGCTCATCCAGTTGTTTTTGGCGGAGCCGTATATTACGGGGAAGTCCAACTGTTCTTCGGTGGCGTTGAGGCTGAACATCAGGTCGAACACCATTTCGTGCACCTCTTCGGGGCGGCAGTTGGGTTTGTCTACCTTGTTCACTACAACGATAGGCTTCAATCCTATTTGCAATGCTTTTTGCAAGACGAAGCGGGTTTGCGGCATCGGTCCTTCGAAAGCGTCCACCAATAAGATACAGCCGTCAGCCATATTGAGCACACGTTCTACCTCGCCTCCAAAGTCGCTGTGTCCCGGAGTGTCGATGATGTTAATCTTAGTACCTTTATATACGATAGAGACGTTTTTCGACAGAATGGTGATGCCTCGTTCGCGCTCAAGGTCGTTGTTATCCAGAATCAATTCCCCGGCATTTTGATTGCTTCGGAAGAGATGTCCGGCTAAAAGCATTTTGTCTACGAGGGTTGTCTTACCATGGTCAACATGGGCAATAATGGCTATGTTCCTAATATTTTGCATATAATACCTATAAAATTTGCGCACAAAGGTATGAATTTAAAAAATAACCTTTACCTTTGCACGCTCATAAAAAGAGTATAACATTTATTTAATTCAAAGTTTTATGTATTTAGACGCTGCTAAAAAGCAAGAAATCTTTGGCAAATACGGAAAGTCCAACACTGATACTGGCTCACCTGAGGCGCAGATAGCATTGTTTTCATACCGTATCTCCCACCTGACTGAGCACCTTAAGCTCAACAGAAAAGATTATAGTACTGAAAGAGCTTTGACTATGTTGGTAGGTAAGCGCCGTGCGTTGCTCAACTACCTGAAAGACCGCGACATCGAAAGATACCGCGCCATTGTCAAAGAACTTGGGCTTCGTAAGTAATCCGTTAGGGATTAGTTGCACAAAAGCATTCAAGCGAGGGGAAATTCCTATGGGAATTTTCCCTCGCTTC
This sequence comes from Mediterranea sp. (in: CFB group bacteria), assembly GCA_031262385.1. Taxonomy (GTDB): domain Bacteria; phylum Bacteroidota; class Bacteroidia; order Bacteroidales; family Bacteroidaceae; genus Bacteroides. The sequence goes on along the minus strand of JAISHU010000152.1, from coordinate 16,163 downwards.
GTTATTATCAAAGTGTCAAAACGTCAAACGAACCCTCGAAAAACGCCCCTATTTCGGACTGACCCGAAAAAACTCCCCTGAAAGGAAGCTTATGAAACTATCCCGGCAAGTTATCGTGATAACTTGCCGGGATAACACAACAATCCGGCGGGAAATACAGCTTAACTTGCCGGGATAATTTGCTAAGCCGGCAGTTGATGTTCTTCTTCAATCCTCCACCTTGAGCTGGCACGCCTGTCGTATGCGGTCTGCCATGCCGATGCCCCCGTGCAGATTGCCTGCCAAAATCAATCCCGGATATTGTTGTTGCAAGGTTTCTACGGTATCAAAGCGCTTGCCGCTGCTCAGTTCGTATTGCGGAATGGCATGTTCGTGGCGGAAGATGTGTATGGTGTCGGCTTTTGTGCCGGCGGGATATTTCAACATGGTGTGCAAGGTGTCGGTTACCAACGCCTTTATTTCGTCGTCGCTTTTTCGGAGCAGTTCGGCGTGTTTGATGCCTCCTATGAAGTACGAGAACAAGGCACCTCCTTCGGGGGCACGCTCTGTAAAGCAGGCTGACGGGAAGAGTATGCCCAGCACCGGTTTCTGTTCGCACGACGGCACCAATCCGCCGAAGGCGGAATAGAGTCGGTTGCCGGCGTTGCGCAATCCCACGCTGACTTGCATCACGGGAGCGTAACGCAGGTTACTGATGTTTGTCATCTGTTCGGCGGGCACAAACGGAAGCAGGGACGGCAGGGTGTAAGCACCGGTAGTGGTGATGACGGTGCGGCAGGTGAGTTGTTGTTCTTCACCATTATATATATAGGTAATCTTCCAGCGGGGAGCATCGGATGTGGCGGGTTGTGTTGTCGCAAGCGGTTCTATCCGCACGTTGGCGGCACCGGTAAAGATGCGGTTGCGCCCGATGGCATCGCCCATGGCTTCGGTGAGACGGTCTAACCCGCCGCGTGCCGAGAATACCTTTTTGGTAGCCAGACGGTCGCGTTCGCTTTTCGGTTCTTTGGCTTTTGCCATGGCGCCACGCACAAAGCTACCGTAGTTTTGTTCGAGGTTGTAGAGTTTGGGCAGGGCATAGCGGGTGATGAGCGTGTCGGGGTTACCGGCATACACACCCGACAGAAACGGGTCGACGGCATAATCTACAAACGAACGTCCCAAACGTCGCCGTGCCAATGCACCTACCGATTCGTTGGGGTCGGTGCCTTTGGCGCGCCACGGTTCGCCCAAGATACGAAACTTGTCGGGCAGGGTGAAGAGCGGTGTGAAGACGGCACTTGCCAAGCCCGACGGTAGCGCACGGAAACGGTTACCTTTCCAGATGAGGCGACATTCGGCTGCGGCGCGTGCCACTTCCAACTCGCATTTCGGAGCGAGTTCGGCAAAGAGTTCGGCAACTTCGGGGTACGATACTACACCGGTATTGGGTCCGCTCTCAAAGACAAAGCCGTCGGCACGGTGTGTCTCTATCTGTCCGCCGATGCGGGGTTGTTGTTCCAGTACCACCACGTCGCGTTCTTTGAGGCGGTAGGCGGCTGTAAGCCCGGTAAGTCCGGCGCCCACGATGACAATATTATGATTCTTCATGCTTATATCGGTTTGGAAAACGTTTTATCGGAAGGTTGTTGCATCAAACGGTCCAGCGATGCCGCCACGTTGCGTACAAACGGAGCACCTTCTGTGGTTACGACGATGGTGTCGTCGGTATAGGTTATCAGTCCGTCGTCAGCAAACGCGCGCAGTTTCTTTTCGTCGTAGGCGGTAGCGGCTTTCAGCTCGGCAACCGTCAGGTGCAGGCGGTGCGACAACTCCGACCAGTTGATGCGGTAGTTGCACATCAGGCTTTCTATCACTTCGCGGGTAAGCTGCTCGTTACGGTCGAGGTCGTAACCCTTTTTGATACACAGCTTGCCTGCGTTGAGGGTGTCGATGTATTCGGGAATCTCTTTGCTGTTTTGTGCATATGCCGTTTCGAGTTGGCTGATGCCTGTAACGCCGAAAGCATAAACCTGTGCGGTGGTGCGACGGGTGCAATAACCTTGGAAGTTGCGGTGCAGGCGACCGGTTTGCAAAGCCACGTTCAGTTCGTCGTCGGGGCGTACAAAGTGGTCCATGCCTACGCGCACATAGCCGGCTTGTTGCAGCATATCGGCGGTATGGGCAAAGATGCGGTTTTTCTCTTCGTTCGACGGCAGTCCCGCTTTTTCCAATATCAACTGGCGCTTGTTTACCCAAGGCACGTGGGCGTAGCCGAATGTCACCAAGCGGTCGGGTTGTAGCGCAATGGCTTGTGCAATGCTTTCGGCAAAGCTTTCCACCGTTTGGTGCGGCAGTCCGTAGAGAAAGTCGAGGTTGATGCGTGCATCCGTGTCGCGCAAAATAGCAAAGATCTCTTCCATGGGCAAGCACGACGGACGGCGGTTAACGGTCTGCAACACCGTGTGGTTGAAGTCTTGCACGCCGATGCTGTAACGGTTGAATCCGCAACGGGTCAGCTCTTTCCAATTGTCGGCGGTAAGGTAAGCGGGGTGGCACTCAATGGCTATCTCGGGTTGCTCAATGGTGGCAAATGCCGACAGCAGATGTTCGTTGAGTGCGCGGATATGGTGTAGGGGAAGTACCGTGGGACTGCCTCCGCCGTAATGAATCTGTGCGATGCGGCGGTCGGTGTGGAGTAACGGCAACAGCAAATCTATCTCGCGATGCAGGGCATCCACGTAGGCTTCGGCAACTTCCGGTCGTGCCATGAGGTAGGAGTTACATCCGCAGTAGTGGCACAAATGGCGGCAGAAAGGGATGTGGAGATAGAACGACAAGTGGTTGTCGGCAGCTGCATTGGACTTCTCTACGGCGTTGCGGTAAGCGTCGTTGGTGTATGTGTGAAAATAGTTTGCCGGCGGATAGCTGGTGTAGCGCGGCACCGGCGTGTTGTACTTCGATAAGAGCATATATCAATCAGTTATTTTATCTTTAGGGGTTTTCAAGAACACCACAATGTATCCCACCGACAATGCCGCCAGTCCCACTTCGAAAGCAAACAAACCGTGGTACCCCACAAGGTCGCCTATCATGCCGCTAAGCAGGGCGGTAAGCAGTCCGCTGAAGTGGGTGATGACGGTTTGCACGGTGAAGTCGGTACCTTCGCGACCGGGGCGTACGCACTCCATTGCCGTGGTATAGACTACCACCGACGACATGCTGTAACTGCTCCACAGCAACATGATGCCGATGCAGAGTGCTACCGTGGTAGGCTGCATCCACGACATCAGCAGAAAGTAAACGATGGTGCCCAGTGTGAAGCAGGCAAAGCCAAGGCGTGCGCGGTTGCGTCCGATGCGCCGTACCAGCAAACCGATAGGGAAGGAGATGGCGAAGGCGGTTCCGGTACCCAACATGCTCATCACGCCTATCTCGCTTTTGGTGTAGCCCAAGTCTACCATGTAGGGGCGCAATACCGAAAGCGTGCCGATGATGCCGGCGTAGTAGAGGATAAGGAAACCTATCTGTCTCCAGATGCTACGGCGGGTAAAAAAGTAGATGAAGTCCGCCAAACGGGCACGTTCGGCAGGCTCTTTGGGGGTAATGGATAATTTTTTGTTGGCTGCCAGCGGAATGGCTGCCAACAACACGAAGAGGCACAAGAAGGGCAGCACCACGTGCCAGCCGTAGCGATGCAACACCACAAGCAACAATCCGCTGCCGATGAGTGTGCCGCCGAAGCTACCCATGGTTTGCATGCTGTTTACCAAGCTCTTGTCTTCTCTCTTGAAAGAGAGCACCGCCAGTGCGTCGGTAGCAATGTCTTGTGTGGCGGAAGCTACCAGCGAAAGGAACACCATTGCCGCGATTAAGTAGAGGTCGGTTTCGATGTTGAGAAAGCCCACCATCAGAATAAGCAAGGCATAGACAGCCTCGGACGTGAAGATGGTACGTTTGTAGTCGCGCACGGTGATGCAATGGCGGTCTACCAGCGGCGACCATGCAAACTTCAGCACCCACGGCAGTTTGATGATTTGCAGCAGGGCAATGGACGAGAGCGAGTAGTCGGCTTGTCGCATCATCACCTGTATGGAGGTAGAGAAAAAAGTCATGGGGATGCTCTGCGCAATGTAGAGGAAGAAGAAAGTACCCAGCGTCAGTACGCGTTCCGGTTTCGATGTGTGGCTCATTCGCTAAATATTAGATATTGATAATGATGGATGTTCCTATGGTAAGAGGCTTTCCGCGTTGTGCATATCCGCTGCCCGACAGGGTGAAGTAATAGGTGTTGTAAGTGGTGTCGGTGAGATTCCGACTCCATACCTCCCACGTAAAGCGCCCCTTGGTAGCCGATGCTTTCAGACTGAGCAAGGCGTAGAAGGGTTGGCTCACGGCATTGTCTTCTTGCCAGTAGATGCATCCGGCACCCGTTACGCTGCCGCCGAAAGTCAGACGGTCGATGGCGCGGCAAGGACGGTAGAGCGAGTAGTCGGCAGTAACGGACAGCGTATGTTGCGGCACCATGGGCAGATAGCGGTGCGAGTAGTCGGTCTTCTCGTCGCGTACATACTGTAAAAAGCGTGCATGGGTATAGCCGTAGTTGACACCTACGACGAAGTGCCCGGCGGGACGTACTTGCAACGACAGCTCCACCCCTTTGCTTACCGAGTGTCCGGCGTTGCGCTGAAGATTGCCCACACCGGGTATCATCTGTGTCACCTGCTGGTGGCGCCAGTCGATGTAGAAGATTGCCAAGTCGGCAGTGAAGCGCTGTTGCCAAAAAGAGAGCTTGGTGCCCAACTCGTAGTTCCAGTTGTATTCGGGGTTAAACGTGCGCTCGTCGTCGCTTTGGAAAGCGGTGTTGAACCCTCCGGCTTTGTAGCCGCGCGACACGGCAGCATACAGCAGTTGGCTGTTCGGGGTGCGGTATTGCAGTGTGAGCTTGGGTGTCAACTGACTAAACCTCAATCGGCTGCCGGCATTTCGTTCGCGTGCATATTCGTAGTCGTAGCGCACTCCTGCCAGCACTGCCACTCCCTTATATATACGAAAGGTGGACTGGTGATAGAAAGCTACACCCAGCGTGGGGATGTCGTAGTGTTTCACTGTGCCTGCCGAACGGTTTTCTACGTTCTTATCCACTCCTTGGTAGAAGCCGAACACGCCCGTGAGGTGTTGGTACCAACCCTCGGTAGTCGATTTGAGCGTAAACTCCTGACTGACCATGTTCTGTTGCAAGCGTTGTGTGACGAAGGTCTTGTCGGCAGGCGTAAAGTCTTGGTCGATAGCCTGTCGGTCGCGGATATACTGGTAAGCCGTCTGACTGTTGAAGCCGATGCGGTTGCCGTCGTAACGCAGATTCAATCCCGAAGTCACCACCGTACGGCGATACGAACTCGGGTCGTTGTAGTTCACCGGTTGCAGTTCGCCGGTTTTTGCGTCGTACACGCCGTAGGGATAGCCTCCCTGTGTGACGTAGTTCGCCGAGCCGCTCAGTCGCATGTTCCACCTTTCGGCAGGTTTCCACACCACCGACAGGCGTCCGTTGGCTTCGTCCATATTATCCGCCTTTTTGCCGGTATAGAGATTGGTAAAGAAGCCGTCGTTGTGGTGATAGTTGCCCGAGACGGAAAAGCCCACATGCTCGGACAGTTTGGTATAGTTGGATGCGCCCGCCTGTACGTCGTTACGACTGCCATAGCCCACGCGCACGCGGGTATTCTGATACTCCAGCGGCGAATAGGTATAGATGTTAATGATACCTCCGATAGCGTTGCGTCCGTATAAAGTACCTTGCGGTCCGCGCAACACCTCCACATTACTGATGTCGGAAAGGTCTATATCGAGAGCCGAGCGTTCGAAGTGCGGTACGCCGTCCACATAAAGTCCCACCGAAGGAGCATTTACCTTCGAGCCTATACCTCTTATATATATGGGTGATGTTTGTCGCGAACCGTAGTCGGGCATGTAGAAGTTGGGTAGCACGGTACTTAGTTCGCGTACGTTTTGGATATTGCGGTTGCGTAAGAAGTTGCTGCTTAGCGACGATGCCGACAGAGGTTCCTGCCGCTGCTTGCTCTCCTTAAAGCCTACCACCAACACCTCGTTCAAATCGACCGTTCTCCACTTCACCGTATCTGTCCATACGGTAGAAAGTGTATCGCTTTCGAGGGCGTTAGATTTGTTAGCTTCGTTAGCTGATAGCGTGATGGTTGGTAGTAATACACCAAGCAGTGTATAGATAGTCATGTTCATACGTATGCCATGTGGGATAATTGACGACAAAGGTAAGGGGTGTCGGCGTGTCCGGCAATCCTAAGAAATGAGGATTTTTAGAGAAAACAAGGCAGACCGACGGGGGAGGAGGTGTCGTCCTGATTTTGGTTGACTGTAATATCTCCATCTCCTCCTCAAGAAGAGAGGAGGTGGCACGCTAAAAGCGTGATGGAAGCGTTGATAAGCTGTTTATAACTTTTCTTTCTTACATTCTTATCTTTACAGCTTATTTTGTTGTCTTTGCACCGCACATTCTTTACCGTCCGACCATCGTCGTACGACCGTCCGACGATGGCTGTACGAGCGTCCGACGTTGGCTGTACGCTCGTCCGACGTTGGTCGGACGGTAAAGGGAATACAGTTCGAAAACAATATGTTACTGATACATAGCTATTTATTACTGAATAACAACTAATAAACAAATCGCTACCTCCGATAAGTTTGTTAGCATCTCCGCAGAAGAGTGTGAGAGATAAATTAAACTCTAATTCATCGCACCAACATACGTCTCTACGGAGACGCTTACAATTACAAAAAAAAAATGTCTGAATGCGGATTTTTTACTTTAAGGGTATATCTTTCAGCCGAACTCACTATCCGATAATACGTTATAACGCGGCTGAAGAGCTGAAAGCAAAAATCGGGTATCTTTTTTGGGGGGGGGAGTTTTGAGGCAAAACAATAGGATAGACTGCTCATTTCTCTTCGTAGAGAACCGGCAATAGTATTTTTATCGGATAAAATTGTATTAGTACAAATGTCTGACATGTTTTACCTTTGCCGAAAGTTTTCAGCCGAATGCAACTCGTGAATATTCGAAAAAAATACCTTTTCTTGCTCCTGCTGCCGCTATTTGTACAGACAGCTTGCGGAGGGAGCGACGACGAACCGCAGTCCGAAGCCGACCTCACTTTGTCCGTCGCCCATCCTTCGCCGCAAGCCGAAGCACTCTACGCCTATCTGCGCGAAAGCTACGGCAGGCAGGTGCTTTCGGGCATGATGGCCAACGTCAATTGGAACAACCGTGAGTCCGAGCGCATACACACACTCACCGGTAAATATCCTGCTATCAACTGTTACGACTACGTTCACCTCGCTTTTTCGCCTGCCAACTGGATTGACTATGGCGACATCACCCCCGCCCGAGAGTGGTGGGAAGCGGGAGGTATTGTTGCTGCGGGGTGGCATTGGCTGGTGCCGAAACACGAAGGCGATATACCCGATCCTAACGCCGGCAATATGGTGTACGACCTCAGCACCGATTTTCGTCCGTCGCAAATAGTCGTTGAGGGTACGTGGGAAAACCGTACGGCTCGTGCCGACCTCGAAAAGATTGCGGGTTACCTGAAGCTACTGCGCGATGCCGGCATTCCGGTGTTGTGGCGACCGCTGCACGAAGCATCGGGCAACATCTACGCCTATAACGGAGGCACGGCATGGTTTTGGTGGGGGCGCGACGGTGCCGAAGCTTACCGCAAGCTGTGGCAATATATGTTTGATTACTTCGAGGCACAAGGTCTTAACAACCTGATATGGGTGTGGACGTCGCAAACCCGTGACGATGCGTTCTATCCCGGCGACGACTACGTAGATATTGTCGGACGCGACCTCTATGGCAGCACTGCCGCCGATTGCGCCACACAGTTTGGCATACTTTCGCGCAGCTATGCACATAAGTTGGTTACCCTCTCGGAATGTGGTTACAGCGGTGCACCCACAGCACCCCTCTCCGAGCAATGGGCAGCCGGCGCACGCTGGTCGTGGTTTATGCCGTGGTACGACGCCGGCAATGCCGCAAATCGCCATGCCGACGATACATGGTGGCAAGATGCCATGCAGTGCGACTTTGTGGTGACACGCGAACAATTACCTTTTAAATGATACACATCGTATGAAAACAAGAGACTTCTTAAAACAAAATAAACTAAATAAACACGATTATGGAAAGCAATCAACTCATGGAAAAAGAACTTCTTACACAAGAAGTACAAGACGAATTAGTTAATAATATTTTACCTTTTTGGATGCATCGCATGACCGACGAAATCAACGGAGGCTTTTACGGTCGCATCACCGGAGAGAATCGTTTGGTGCCCGAAGCCGACAAAGGAGCCGTGCTGAACGCCCGCATCTTGTGGACTTTCTCTTCGGCTTACCGCCTGCTGCACGACGAAGCCTATCTCGTTACGGCAACCCGGGCAAAGCGTTTCATTATCGACTCGTTTTACGACCACGAACAAGGCGGCGTTTATTGGGCACTCGATTACAAGGGCAACCCTGTCGACACCAAGAAACAAATCTATGCGCAGGCTTTTGCCATCTACGGACTGAGTGAATATCATCGTGCTACCGGCGACGACGAAGCCCTGCATTATGCCCAACTGCTCTTCGAGAGCATAGAGACACATGCCTTCGACCCTGTTTACGACGGTTATTTCGAAGCCTTTACCCGCGACTGGCAACCTTTAGCCGACATGCGATTGAGCGACAAAGACAAGAATGCCTGCAAAACCATGAATACGCATATTCACATTTTTGAAGCCTACGCCAACTTGTTTCGCGTGTGGAAAGAACCCCGACTGGAACAACAGTTGCGTCACCTCGTAGATATCCTCTGCAACCATATCTATGACGAGGAAACCTATCAACTGATGCCCTTCTTTGACAAACAATGGAACAAACTCTCCGGTGTCATATCACCGGGACACAATATAGAAGCATCATGGTTGATATACGAAACCCGTTCGATGTTCGTCAAGGATGCTTTGCTTGCCGAGCGGATGGAGAGATTATCAATGACTCTTTATCTTTTGGCGCTAAGCACATTCGACTTTGCCACCTATTCTATGCCTTACGAAGTAGACTCCGACGACCACTTGATAGATGCCGAGCGTCACTGGTGGGTACAAGCCGAATTAGTGACGGGGATCGTTTCGTATAGCTTTATGGATAAGCAGCCGGGCTTTATAAAAATGGCATACCTATGTTGGGGATTTATCAAGAAACACCTCATCGACCACGTTCATGGCGAATGGCATTGGAGTGTGTCGCCCGACGGAACGATAAACACCGTCGACGACAAGGCAGGCTTCTGGAAATGCCCTTATCACAACGGGCGTATGTGCATGAAGGTAATGGAGTGGCTAAAATAGTCTCTAAGAAACTGTTATGAATATGTGTGGTGTCGAAAAATCTTTGTATGTTTGCGGCATCAAAAACAAGTTGAACAACTTAATACGTTTACCGATGAGAATCAATCATTACGTTGTCGCACTATTCTTAATAAGTCTGTGCTGCGTGGCTTGCAGTAACAAAGCCAAGTCGGCGGAAACTTCTGTAACCTCCGAACCTGCAACGACGGTTGCGAAGAGTTCGGAGCCGACAGATACGACCCGTGTCAACAAACTGCAAATGCCGGATATTCCTACGATGCTTACCACCCCCGAGGATCGGTTGGCTTTTCTGACTAAAAACTACTGGAATCACTTCCATTTTGGTGATACCACACTTCTTCACGACCCCGAATATTCCGAGCAGGCGTGGGTGGACTACATCAACTTACTGGGTATGCTGCCACCCAAAGAAGCCGCGCCGGTGCTTCGTGATTTTTTAATTGAAGCCGAAGCTCATCCCGCCGCGTATCGCTACTTTACGGGAATGGCGGACAAATATCTGTACGACCCCAATTCACCCCTGCGCAACGAAGAACTCTACATTCCCGTGCTCGACCAAATGCTGGGGAGCAAGTTGCTAAGTCGAAGTGAAAAGGTACGCCCGCAGGATAGGCGCACCATGGCAGAAAAAAACCGTTTGGGAAAGAAAGCCGCCGACTTCAGTTACATACTGCGGTCGGGCGAAGCAGGCTCGCTCTACCGGATCAACGCCGACTATACGCTGCTGTTTTTCAATAACCCCGGCTGCCATGCTTGTCGCGAAACCATCGAATCGCTGAAGCAGGCTCCCTATATCACCCGCAGCGCAGCCGACGGCAAACTGAAGATAGTGGCTATTTATCCCGACAAAGATCGCAGTGAATGGGTAAAATATCTCTATGAGTTCCCGCAAGAGTGGATCAATGGTTACGACGGAAAACTCGTTATCGAGTCGAAGAGACTTTACGACCTCAAAGCCATTCCTTCGCTCTACCTGTTGGACAAAAACAAAACGGTGTTGCTGAAAGATGCTACGGTGGAGGCGATAGAACAATATTTACAACGTAGCTTGCGGTAAATCAGATCGGTTTGCCGGTTTGTATCGCAGATTAAACATAACTGCGCTTTCTTTAGTTTATATTTAGTTATTAGTTGGCGGCTTTTCGCTACCTTTGCGCCCTGTTTTAACTGAATATGAAGCGATTTTATATATATATACTGCTGTTCTTTTCTTTACTTTGTCACAGTGCATCGGCACAAATCAAGGGGGTTATAACCGATTCTATCACCCACGAGCCTCTGTTATATATTACGGTGCAATACGAAGGCAAAGGCGTCGGAGCCATTTCTAACGCGGATGGCGAATATCAAGTGGAAAGTCACCCGGAATGGGGCGTTCTTACCTTCTCGGCTATCGGTTACAATACCAAAAAAATAAGAATCACTGCTTCTACCCGCACACTGAACGTCGCGCTGGCGCCGGCAGATGTAGTATTGTCCGAAGTGGTGGTAAAACCCGGACGCGAACGCTATTCGCGCAAAAACAATCCGGCGGTGGAGTTCATGAAGAAAGTCATCGAACACAAGAAAGGACTGAAACTTCAGAACAATGACTTCTATGAGTACCACAAGTACGAAAAGATGAAGATGTCGCTCAACGACATTACCAACGAAAAGCTGGAGAGCGGCATCTATAAGAAATTCTCGTTCTTCCGCGACCAAGTGGAACAATCCCCCGCAACCGGCAAGATGATTCTGCCCATCTCTATCAAGGAGACGGCATCGCGTACTATCTACCGCAAAAGTCCTAAAAGCGAAAAGACAATTATCGAAGGAATGAGTTCTTCGGGTATAGAGGATTTCTTCAGCACGGGCGATATGCTGGGTACCATTCTGAACGATGTGTTCTCGGATGTTAACATCTACGACGACGAAATTCGTCTGCTGCAACGCCACTTTATCAGTCCTATCGGACGGGGCGGCATCTCCTTCTACAAATACTATCTCATGGACACCCTGATGGTGGACAAGCAAGAGTGCGTACACCTGACGTTCGTGCCGCAAAACTCGCAGGACTTTGGCTTCACGGGGCATCTTTACGTGGTGAAAGATTCTACGTATGCCGTTAAGAAATGTACCCTGAAGCTGCCTAAGAAAACAGGGGTAAACTTTGTGGAAGATCTTGACATCGTGCAGCAATTCGAACAACTGCCCGACAGCAACTGGGTGCTTACCGACGACGATATGACGGTGGAACTGGCTTTCATCAAGGGAATACAGGGCGTCGAAGTGCAACGTACGACCAAATACAGCGATTATAAGTTCGATGAAATAGAAAAACGGCTGTTCCGTCTGTCGGGCAATGTCATTAAAGATGCCAACATGCTAAACAGAAGCGATGCCTATTGGGCAGACATTCGTAAAGTGCCTCTTACCAAGAAAGAGAGTTCTATGGACCTGTTTATGAATCGCATAGAGCAGATACCCGGCTTTAAATATATCATCTTCGGTGCAAAAGCGTTAATAGAAAACTTTGTGGAAACCGGCTCGCGCAAGACACCGAGTAAGTTTGACTTCGGTCCCATCAACACCACTATAACCAGCAACTACGTCAACGGCGTGCGTCTGCGTTTGAGTGGAATGACTACCGGCAAGCTCAATCCACACTGGCTGTTTTCCGGCTATGGCGCTTACGGCACACGCGATAAGAAATGGTTCTACTCCGGACAGGCAGCCTACTCGTTCAACAAACGCGAAGAGGTATTGTGGGAATATCCCAAACACTACATCGCTTTTAACTACCGCTACGATGTGATGTCGCCCATGGATAAGTATCTCGATACCGACAAAGATAACCTGTTTGTAGGCTGGAAGTGGACAAAGGTCGACCAGATGTCGTATGTGCGCGATGCTACACTGAGTTATGAACTGGAGAGCAACACCGGTCTGTCGGTCAAGGCTATGGCACGTCACCGCAACGACGAACCGGCGGGAGGCGTATTGCAATATTGGCGTAACGACGGTGCGGTGCCCGGACAACTCGACGGCACCAACACCTTTGTGAAAGATATCACCACCACCGAGTTGGGCTTAACCTTGCGTTATGCGCCGGGCGAAAGCTTTGTCAACACCAAGCAACGCCGTGTGCCCGTATCGCTCGATGCTCCTATTTTTACCGTATCGCACACCGTCGGTCTGAAAGGCGTATTGGGCGGTCAGTACAATTTCAACCTCACGGAAATCAGTGCACGCAAGCGCTTTTGGTTTGGTTCGTGGGGCAAGCTGGATGTCACGGCACGTGCCGGTGCACAGTGGAACAAAGTACCTTTCCCGTTGCTCAACCTGCCTATGGCGAACCTTTCGTACATCACGCAGCACAACGAGTCGTTCAATCTTATTAATAATATGGAGTTCCTCAACGACCGCTACGGCTCTCTGGCGTTGACCTACGACATGAACGGCAAACTTTTCAACCGCATCCCGTTGCTGAAAAGCCTCAAATGGCGCGAAATCTTCAGAATACGCGGTCTCTACGGCACGCTGACCGACAAGAACAACCCCTATAAAGGTACCGACGGCGACCTGTTTCTCTTTCCCATGCGCGACGGTATGGCTACCAGCCACCTCATGAACGGTACGCCTTACTTGGAAGCCAGCGTGGGCATTTACAACATATTTAAGCTGCTGCATATCGAATATGTACGCCGTCTCACCTATACGAATATCCCCGGTGCACAGAAAAACGGCATTCGTTTCATGGTAATGATGATATTTTAAATACATTTGCGAATATCTCATTTGACCTTTATCAAAAGTCTTTCAGTTTTCCCAAGAACATTACATTGTTGTCGTTCTCGTGGAGTGAAGCTTTCATGGCGCAGCACAAAAGTATATACGAAAATTCTGTGAATAAACGGCTTAGTAAGAACTGGCAGCTTCTGGCAGCGGGTTTGGCAGGGAGAGGCAGGCAAATAGGAAAAATGCTGCGAAATTGATGGGAGCTAACAAGTATTCAGGATATAATCGCTATTTTTGCATTTGATAATCGCATTTATTCTCGGAGAAACAATCATATAGCAGATGTCCTTATTTCAACATAGTATCCTGAAAAGACAAATAGCCGCCTGTACCATGAAGATACAAGCTGCCTATCAGGCTTACGCTGCTTATTTTCTTGACCCTGCAATCCAAGCGAACATACGTAGCAGCAAGGAGGAACAGTTTCAAGAGGGCTTCCTGTGGGAACTCTTCGTGAAGGTGTTTGGTTATACGCTCAACCCCTCTCCTAACTACAACCTGATCACAGAAAAGAAAAACGTTTTCCCAAAGCTGAATCCACAAGATATTTTATCTCTACCTATATTTGCTTCAAACCTGCCACAGATGCAGTTGGGAGAGAAGGCAAAAAAGATGCAAAAGCTTCATAGCGAACTATCATATCAAGGCAATCGCTTCCTAAAAAGGCTATCCGACAATTTCAATATAAAGACAAATTCAGTATTGGCAGATTTCTATAAATTAGATTTCAAACAATTCCTTACTGAGTTGAAGAAGCAGAAAGTATCTCTTACTCTCAAGCAGCAAGATGAATGGGAATCCTACTTTGATGAATACAAATCGGAGTGTAATAAATTGGCTGAAGAGATTCAAGCTACAGACGAGGAAATAGACCGGCGTGTCTATGAATTGTACGGATTGAATGAAGAGGAAATAAAATTGTTAAACAAATAAATTAATTAAAATGAAAGATGCAACACGCAAAGTAAACTTCTTCCATCTGCTTTTTCAAGGAGATGAGACTTCTTCTGTAGTTGATAAGACACAGAAATTATTGAAGTTTATTAATTCAAAATCAAAAACTGCAAAAAAGCAAGATCTACCTGACGATAAGTTTTGTTTTCTGGATTCTCACAATTACAATGACGATGGCAATATCGTAAAAGTCTTATTTAAAAGTGCTAAGCATAGTTATCGCGCCCCCTTATTAAATAGAAAGACCGTAGAAGAAAGAGAGAATCCTAAAATGATGGATGAAGGAGAACAAGTGAAAACACATTTACTAATCAAATTCATAAATGGAGATGCCGTCACTTTTGTTGAATATTTCAAAGGTGCTCTTTCTATGAAATGTATTGTTGACTATTTCAACCACTTTGTCCAAAGATACAATGCCGAACATAAACGTGATAAATTTATAGGAAAATTTGCATTCGACATTATTCCACGAGATGACTTCCGCGAAGTCTTAGATAATATGGATAGAGCAGTACAGGCGAACGTATATATAGAAAAAAGCATATTAGGAAGCGATGCTTTAAATTTCTCTGAAAGAGTACAAAGTGTCAAAAAAGACATTGTTATAGAAATAAAATCTAAACGAGGTGAATCAATAAAAGATGCTATATATGATTTTCTTGCGAAATTGAATGGGGGACAGAGAAATATTCAGAAGATTAGAGTACGCGGCGTTATGCCTAACAAAACAGAGAGCATAATTGATACTGCTTTTATTATTAAGCGAGAATATGTTGCAGCTCAACAGAATGAGGATACTGGAGAAATCAATACTCCATACTTATTTTCTCAATTGGAAGATTTATCCAATGATTTTCAATAATAGTACAAATGGATTCTATACTTATATTTTTGGACTATTTCTCAACAATTGACAAGAAGTTGATCATTTATGAGTGGATTATCCCATTAGCAATAGCATTGGGTGCCTATTGTTTGTTGTCACATCAAGATACATATTACGATATTTATGAGTTTATTGTAGATTCAATGCAGGTGATTGCGACTCTTTTAGGCTTTACATTGGCAGCATTGACATTATTCCTTACTAACAATAGCCAAATATGTGAGATGAAGAAATTCAAGACAAAAAAGATTATTGATGGGAAAGAGATATCATTATATAGACTATTGACAATGAACTATTCTTACTTAATAGTTGTCGAGACTATAATGTGTGCTTCCTTTTATATCGGGAAATTGTTCTCGCCAATTTGTTCGCAGTCTTTCGCAAATTTTTTAAATACTATTTTTATTTGGCTATTTTTCCATATATTGCTGCTAACAATTCGTACTGTAGTTGATTTGTACTTTGTTGTATCTAAAGAATAAGAATATGATTATAGATAACCTCCAGCTCCTCGTTTCGCAAGGCGAAACAACGACCGTCCAATTTAAGGTCAGAGTAAGCGATGCCTATAAAGTAGGTATTGAGATGGTTGCTTTCAGTAACACAGAGGGTGGACTATTGGTTATCGGGATAGACGACAAGACGGGAGCAATACATGGACTCTCTTTCGAGGAAATTCAGCAAACCAATGCTTTGCTCGTAAATGCTGCGTCCGAGAACGTGAAACCGGCTATTGTCATTACGACGGAAACGGTGAACGTAGAGGGGCAAAATGTGGTGGTTGCCCGTATCCACAAAGGGAAAGACAAACCATACAAAGACAACAAAGGTATCATCTGGGTAAAAAATGGTTCGGATAAGCGCAAAGTATTTTCCAATGCCGAGTTACGTGTCATGATGCAAAGTTGCGGGACTTTGGCTGCGGATAAAGATAGCGTTGATGGTACATCCATTAACGATATAGATACCCTTACATTGAAGCATTTTCTCTACGAACGTTATGCGGGAGAATGCGACGATGCCGGCATTACCGGTGCAAACCTGTCTACACATTCTGTGGAAGACATCGTGAAAGCCATTGATGTGAATTTCACGCCGGAAAAGCTGTT
>JAISHU010000053.1 GCA_031262385.1 Mediterranea sp. (in: CFB group bacteria) | reverse complement strand
TCGTATCATTGACGCCTCCGTTTCTGTTGATGATTTCAACATTTTTATAAAATTTGACGGATTGATTCAATATGACCATATAATTATGTAACTTTGTAGGCATAAATAAATTGTGCAACAGCATTATGGAAGAAAACATTGTATATCCTCATTTCCTTTCAAGTAAACCTTGTGGGGAAGATTGGTTCGAAGGAAAGTCTCAAGATAGACTATCTGAAGCTCTTGCAGCCCATATCATAAATACAGATAAGGATAAAAGAAATCAATTGCCTCGCATTATAGGATTGGAAGGCGGTTGGGGTGCTGGTAAATCCAATGTAATATATCAATTGAAAGAAAAATTGAAAGAGGATTATTACTTCTTTGAATATGATGCGTGGGGACATCAGGAGGATTTACAACGGCGTTCATTTTTAGAATCGCTTACTTCTACTTTGCTGACAGATAAAATATTAGAAGGGAAAGCTTCTATTAAAATAAAGGGAGGTGGTACAAAAGATGGTACATGGGAGGAAAAGTTGAAACTTTTATTAGCGAGGAAAACTGAAACAACAACTGAAAAATATCCACGGCTAAGTATTCCTATTATAGTATCTGCATTGGTTATACTAATAACTCCATTGTTTACATTTATTGCATCAGAAATCAAATTGCCCCAATGGCTAACTGCATTATTGCCATTTGTTCCTATTATTCTTGCTTTGCTTTTATGGTTTGTGGGTATGCGTCGTAATAAAGAGTATAGGAAACTTAAGAATTTGTTTGTTCTGTTTAGCGATAAAGTAGAGAATGATATTTGCTATGAGACTATTAGTGAAGAAGAACCTTCTGTATGCGAATTTAAGGGATGGATGCAAAGCATATCTGATTACATAGAAAAAGAGGGAAAGAGGAAATTAGTCGTTGTCTATGATAATATGGATAGATTACCGTCCGAAAAGGTGAAAGAACTATGGTCTTCAATTTATACATTCTTTTCCGAGGGAGGTTTTGCCAATATATGGGCTATTATTCCTTATGACCGAAAGCATTTAGCTTGTGCTTTTGGAGAAGCTTCCGACAAGCAGGAACTAAACACTTATTTTATAAACAAAACGTTCCCTATCATATATAGAGTTACACCACCCGTAATGACTGATTTCAAATCAATATTCGCAAGATTGTATAAAGAAGCTTTTGGCACAACAGAATCAGAATATCAAGAAATGGTTAATCGTATTTTTAGACTGGAGAAACCAAATTCTACTGTTCGAGATATGATAATTTTCATTAATCAATTGGTGGAGTTGAAAAGTATCTGGAAAACCTCCATTGATATTGTTTCAATGGCTATTTTTATAATAAAAAAGGGTTGCTTTGAAGATGATGATCCTGTGAAAGCTATATTAGATAAAAAGTATTCGGATGAAATACTATCAAAGATTATTCATAATGACGAGTCATTACAAAAAACTATGCCTGCCCTATTTTATGGGATATTGCCTGATGATGCAGAGCAAATACCGATTACAAGATATATAGAACAGAGCCTGAAAGGGGAAAATGGGGAATATAACATTAATAATTATTGCAATTATAATCATTTTACTACGGTTCTAAATGAAGTGATTACAAATACTGATATTCCCGTTGACAACCTAATAAATGGCTTATTCAAACTAAACAAAGAGTTCGTTAAAGAAAACAGCGTAATCATAACGCCTTTATGGAACTTATTGGCAGAAAGGAAAATGAAACACACGCTTGATAAGCAGGATATCTCAATCGAATTCAAACATTTAATAGAATGTACTAGTGAGGAATATAAAAGACGTATAGTTGCCTTCTTATATAAGCAAATTGTATCGTTTAAAGATTGTAATGGTATAGAATATTATCATGCCCTATCCGATTTGAACGACTGTGCAGTAAATAATGGTATTGAATTAGATATTCAACAGTCCGAACAAGAACCAAAAGTTTTTGTAGATTATGTTATTGCAGCTAAAGAAGATTATGTAAAATACAAAATGGTTGCCAACCCACAAAAATTAGATAAATATTTTGCTTCGATGCTCCCTAATGATATAATTGGTCATGAAGCACTATACTACTTGGCTAATGATGAAACTTACAAATTTGATACCTTAATATCCAAGATTGAAGCTACCATAAAGGATGATACTCAGGGGAAAGTCGTCAATGCTCAAAATTTTAAGTCCATATTGGACACTTACAAAATTATATCGAAAATCGACCCTCTTCCCGTGCAGCTAAATCAAACACAAAGGAATAATATCTGGAACGGTACAGCCTCTAAAGTCAACACAGCTGAATTTATTGAGATATTATTAATCCAAAATTTAAATGGCTCTAATAATGGTGGCTCATTTGATGAATCTCAGATAAAGTATGCTGCTAATACATTGCATTATTATACTAATTATGGAGAAGCACTTATTCATAATTTGTCATGGAATTTGCCAATTCTAAAGCAAGTGTTAAAGTATATAACAGAGCACAAAATGGACGGAAAATTGGATTTATCCACCTTATTGCCTAAATTCTTCGAAATAAGAAACAATCTCCAAGTTACAGAAGAGTGTTTATTATCACAATTAGGTAGGTGGAAGATAAATGATGAGATTATTAATAAAGGTAATATTCAAACGATCATCCCCAATGCTACTTTTTATCAATATTCCTCAGCAAACAAGAATACCATGACGAATTTTATAAATAAAGTCGCCGTTGATGCTCTCACCTCTATTGCTGAGAGTACACTCTACAATCAAAGGGCACAGCTAAATAATAACTATTGGTGGATTGTTATTAATAATTTGATTGACACGGAATATTTAAAATCATTGCCAGATAATCTTACTGACTTTGGAAAACGAATTCTTGATGATATTGCAGGTCAAAAACAAACATTGCCTGTATCGTCATTGTTCCAAACGATTATAGATAAAATGGATAAAAGAAAAACTTTTACACATATCAAAGATATCCGTGATAAGTATCTTATAGGTCAATACAATATGACTCCTGTTGTGTTTTTATATCTTCATAGTTGGTTAGAACAGCAAGGGGATTTGATTAAGGAAGCCAAACGAGTAGTACATAGAATAGTTGAGCCTGTTGTAGACAATGCAGAATGCTTAAATGTAATATTATCAAACAATGAATTATATTCAGAGATAGTAAATATCGCAGAGGATGATGCATATGCTTTGAAAGATAAGATTAGAAAAAAGGTAAAAGCTAATCCAGATGAAAGACTTGTTATATTTGCAACTAAAATTGGGCTTGAAGATGGAACTGAGCAAATGTCTTAATAAAAAGTTACAATGATTATCAAAGAAGAACTCCATAAACTCCTCGCCGACACGGAAAGTTTCCATGTCGAGCGAACGACATCGAAGACAGACACAGACAAGTTCTGCCAAGCTATCTGTGCCTTCTCCAATGACTTGCCTAATAGCCGCAAGAACGGCTATCTGATTTTGGGAGCGCAGGATAACGGTGAACTGTCTGGTATGAAGGTTGATGATACACTGCTGCTCAAGATGACCAACATCCGAACGGATGGCAACATCTTGCCGCAACCCGTCATGAACGTGGCGAAGTTCAGCTTTGACAAGGGTGATGTACTGGTGGTTGAAGTGCAACCATCGGACATTCCACCAGTTCGTTATCGGGGGCGAGTCTGGGTGCGGGTTGGCCCGCGGAAGAGTTTTGCCAGTCCGGCAGAGGAAAAGATACTTACCGAACGGCGACTGTCTAATATTCATACGCTGGATGCTATGCCCTGCACAAAGACGACCCTTGAGGATTTGGACATCGCATTGATTAAGAAGGAATACTTACCGCAAGCCATAGACGAAGATATTCTGCGGGAGGATACCCGTCCCATAGAAGAACAACTTGCCTCGCTTGGATTTTATGACTTGAATTATCATTGTCCGACCTTCGGTGCTATTATCCTGTTCGGAAAGAATCCGGAACGCTACCTGCCCGGGGCTTATGTGCAATACGTTCGTTTTCAGGGATTAGATAGGGCTGGAGACATCATCAACGAATTTAAATTCGCCGGTTGCCTTTGTAAGACACTGGTAAAGATGGATAATTTCATTGAGACTGCCATTGCCGTGAAGCGTCCTATTCCTGTTAGTGTGCTTCGGGAAGAGACCGTTTCCAAATATCCGTACTGGGCAACACGCGAACTATTGATGAACGCCGTTATGCACCGCGACTATGAATCCAATGCTCCCGTACAGTTTTACGAATACGATGACCGTATTGAGATACTCAATGCCGGCAACCTGTATGGTAAGGTAGCCCCTGATAATTTTCCCAATGTCAGTGACTACCGCAACCCTTTCATTGCCGATGCCATGAAAGTGTTAGGTTACGTGAACCGTTTCAGTCGGGGCATCAGTCGTGTGCAACGCGAGCTAAAAGAGAACGGCAATGGCGAAGCAGAGTTTGACTTTTCTCTTATCACTGCGTTCAAAGTGATTGAGCATATATCAACTAAGTATTTCGAAGCCGGATTTGGTAGTGAAGAGGTGGAAGTTACCCACAAAGCTGATAGTACTATCCAAAACAGTGGAAACACTACCCAAAGATTGGGTAGTACTACCCAATCGACTACCCAAAACGAAGATTTGACTACCCAAAAGATAATTTTGGAAGCACTAAGGAATAATCCCACCATCACACGCGAAGAATTAGTAGAGATGCTTCCATTTGGTGAAAATGGAGTAAAATACCACCTCCAAACCATGCGCAAGAATGGTATTATTAAGCACGAAGGCACAAAGCGCGGCGGGAAATGGATAATTTTAAAGGAAAGCCTTTGACCGTCAAGGGAAGATATCCACCTTTGCGCCGTATCCTTTCGGACACAACCGTTCGCCCCCATAAGATTTCCTTCCCCTGCGACACCCTCTAGCTCAGACTTTCGGTGCACGGGTTCCTATAAAAGAGAAAGCGAATTGGTAATCGAATTGCCCAAGAGAGTGAAGATTCGCTTCTCGGGCGATACTTCTTCGTCTATTTCCAGTTTTCACAAATACTTCACAGCCATGTTCTGCCTGAATGACTCCAACCACGAATAACCGACATATACCATCACTTCTCTATCTTATTGGTAACGTCTGCTCGAAATTATTGTCGGATGGAACGTCCTTCCTCAGGTGCATTTTCAGAGAGATGGCACTGGATAGAAGTCCACGGTTCCAACCTTTTGATGTGATTTCCTGCGCAGAGTATAAAATGGCATTGTCATCTTTACCGAACTTGCGCATCAAGGTCAGCATATGTCCCCATGGTAAAGCTGCGACAGCCTGTCGCAGTTTTAACTCGCTGTTGCAAAAACGCTCGTAGATTTTTTTCATATCCCATAGATTTCTTGGAGAAACACCCATCTAAGGATAGCGTTGCTTCAAGTCATAGGACAAACGATTGACCACACCACTTCCATGCCTGCTCTCAACTTTTTTGTCGTGAAGCAATTTTCCTATTTCCCAATGAGCTGCGTTACCTACTGTGTTACTTGCTCCGTTAGCATAAGCAATAATGTGTTCCTTGTTGCTTGGTCATTTCGCCATTACTTTCTATTTTTGTCCCGACGACGATTTGAAGTAATGCATCGCAGAATGCGGCAAAAAGCGGTCTGCTTCCAAATCGGTGGACATTGAAAGAAGGACAATTCCTTATCATTTGATTATCAGAACGATTTGACATAAAGTTCCGACCCCAAGCGGATCACAAAAAGAAGCATCCCTGATAACTTATCGTTATCAGGGATGCTTCTTTTGTGCCAGCCTACAAACGGCGCATTTCACAAGGAAATGCGCCGTATTGAACAAAGTGTCGTGTCGGTAAGATGCGACTTATTTTACGAAAAGAAAAAGTCTACTTAAAGAGATGCGGTACAAACTGCGCCAGACATCTGCGCCAAGTAAGCCATTCGTGGGCTGTTCCCGGCGAGACATAGTCGTCAACTTTGATGCCCAGTTCGCGCAAGCCTTCTACTATTTGGTTGCGTCCGCCGCGCATCTCTTCACTTCCCAGTCCCATGAAGAAGTAGTGCATCTGCTTGTTGAATTTGGCAGCATCGGCAAAGATTCCGTTGTAGACCGTTTTCAAATCTTGTCCGAAGATTGCACCGCTGAATGTTCCCATGTAAGAGAACTTATCAATATTGGGCAACACGGTCTGGAAGGTTTGAAAACCTCCCCACGACAGACCTGCCATGGCGCGGTGGTCACGGTCGGTAAGCGTACGGAAAGTACCGTCGATATAGGGTATCAGCTCTTCGAGCATCACGCGGGTAAAGGTGGCACCATATTGCTGACGTGCCTCGTTTACATTTTCACCACGACGCGGACGGAAGCCCACTTCGATGTCGCCGCTCTCCATGACTACTATCATAGGTACCGCCTTCTTCTCGGCGATGTAGTTGTCCATGATGTACTGCATATAGCCTTGCTTAGACCAACCGGTTTGGTCTTCGCCCATACCGTGTTGCAGATAGAGCACGGGATAACGTTTGGTGGCGTTGGCTTCGTACTCGGCAGGGGTGTAGACGTAGATGCGACGGTATTTCTCGGTGATGGGCGAATAGTAGATGCACTCGCGCACCTGTCCGTGAGGAACGTTTTGCAGACGGTAGTAATCGCCCTCTTTGCCTTCGGGGATTTCGATGGCGCTAAAGTCGCGACTGGCACCGAAGAAAGTGTAACTGGCAGGGTCGGACACGGTGTAGCCGTCCACTATCAATGCGTAGTAGTGAAAACCTACCGGCAAAGAGTCGGTGACGGCAGTCCATACACCTTCGGCATCTTTCTTCATGTCGTACTTCTTACTCATGATATCTACTTGCAACTTCGTGGTAGTGGGGGCGTAGATGCGGAAGTAGGCACGATTGTGCGTATCTACACGCGGGAACTCCTGCCCTATCAAATTGGTAGGAGCAGCCACGGTACCGGCAGGAATTACCGGTTCGGGCGGAAGTTGCGGACGTTGACCCCCGAAGCCTCCTCCGGGTTGAGCAAACATGGTAACAGAAAGAACACTTAGCAGTAGGGCTGAAAATACTTTATATGATTTCATAAAACGTTGTTTTTACTTGGTTTCAAATTGTAATACGGTAATGGAGTACGGCGGGAAGGTATAGTTGAAGCTCTTCCCTACCCGTGCCGTAGAGGTTACGGGCACAATGTTCGTGGGGTTGTCGATGCTGTTGGTATCTTCGGGATGCGTACCCTTCATCTCTATCTTCACAGCTTTGGAGTTGACGCTGCCGCGACCTTGCAGAGATATAGCCACGCGCTGTGCGTTCTTCTCCACGTTGACTACTTTCAGGTAGACAGTGCCTGTTTTGGTATCTTTGGTAGATACGTAATACAACTGAGAAGCTTGGTCGTGCGTAGTACGGCGCATCAGCGAATCCATGCGGGTAAGCGGCAAGTCGAAGGTGGGTATGTTGCTTGCTTGGATAGGCACCACTTTGTCGCCCACGTGGTTGGCAAACATCACTTGGGCGTAGTAAGCCGGCGAACCGTAAGCATTGAGGGCATCGTAACCGATGAGGTCGCTTTCCCACTGCATGCCGCCGGGGTTGACGTTAACAAAGAGCGGAGCATAGCAATGCATGATAACAATGTCGGAGTTGCGTTCCATGCCCGTCATCCATGCGGCGTCGCCCAAAGCTGCATTCATGTTGGTAGTAGGCTTGCCTTCGCGGGTAGCCCATTCGCCGCAGAATATCTTGGGACCGTTGCGGTCGTACGAGTCGTACTGATTGGCGTTGCGGTACATGTCGTTGGCATCGCGGTAGTAGTGTTCGTCGATGATATCGAGTTGTACACCGGGTACGTTCATGGTGCTACCCATGTTGGTGCGTCCGCCTATCGAAGAGATAATCTGCAATTGCGGATATTTCGCCTTGATAGCATCGTAGAACATCTTATAGCGCTCGGTGTAGCTACCCGACTGGTCGAACCAGTCTTCGTTACCTATTTCGACGTAGGTCAGTTTGAAGGGTTCGGGATGACCGTCGCGGGCACGTTGTGCGCCCCACTTGGTATTGGTACCGCCTATTACATATTCTATTTCATCGAGAGCATCTTGTATAAACGGTTTCAAGAACTCACCCTTGACGTAGTCGCGGTTCAGCACGTAGCCGGCAAAGAGACCTACCAGTGGTTCGGCACCGATGTCTTCTGCCCACGTGAGGAACTCCAGCAAGCCCAGTCCGTCGGTAGAGCGATAGCCCCACGGGCTAAGGTGTCCGGGACGTGTATCAGGGTCGCCGATGGTTTCTTTCCAGTTGAAGCGGTTGGCGAAGTTGTTACCTTCGAGGTAGTTTCCGCCGGGGAAGCGCAAGAATTGCGGCTTCATATTCTTCATCATGGTCATGATGTCTTGACGCAAGCCGTTGGGACGGTCGTTGAAAGTGGGCGGGAAGAGCGTTACGCGGGTAAACCAGTAGCGTCCCAGCGACGAGGCGCTAATGCGGAAGCGGGCGTCCTTGGTGGGCGTGATGCCGTCGGGTGTTTGAATAGTAAACGACAGTTTCTTCCACTCTTCGCCGGCACCGGTAACTTGTGTTTGGGCGAAGACGGTGGTACCGTCAAGACTCTCCAAAGCTACGTTAAGTGTGGGCGAAGCTGCATTGCTCTTTACCCACAAACTACCTTTGTAAGTAGTGTTCGGACGGATAGGGAATCCCCAGAATCCTTCGTTAATCACACCCACAGGTTTGTTTTCCTTTATCAGCAGACAGAGCGAACGCGGATTAGCATCGTTGATGCCGACATTTTGAGCGACACTCATTTCGCCTGTAATGGAATCGGTAATGTTCCAGTGAGGCGGTTTAGGGGCGCGCATACCGAAGAATCCGCCGCCACCGCCACCCTGACGGCGACGTTGTTGCGGTGCGACATCCATAAACGACGGGTTGCGTATCAGTTGGGCGTAGAGTCCGCCTTCGTAGGCATAGTTAATCTCTTCGGTCATCAGTCCGTACAGCATGGGGCTTACGGTGGTGTTAGCCTCATCGAGTTGCAGCACCAGCTTGGGAGTGCCCGACGGTTTTGCTTTGCTAACGGCAGGAGCAGCGCTGAGGGCGGTCGGTTTCAAGTTGTGCTTCACACCCTTGGCGTTGAGCATTGCGATGGCGTAGCGTTTACCCAGTTCCATATAACCTGCCGTGTTGAAGTGCAGATTGTCGGGACCTGCGGTGCAACCTTTCGACGATACCACGTGTGCCGTAGGAATGGTTTGCGGCAGACGGTCGATGATGTCGTTCATCGAGGCAGAGATGCCGCGTTGTTCGGCATGCACCACTTCGCCGGCTATCAGCGGCACGTCGGCAGCATTCAGGTTGAGGTCGGAGAGGATGTTTTCGTACACATTCTTCACTCGTTGCGGCCAGTCTTGTTCGTTGATGTTTGACTCGCCTTGGTGCATCAAGATACCTTTAATCACGCCATCCTTCTGTGCTTGTTTGGCAAGGTCGATGAGGCGTTTGTAGGGATTACCTCCGTAGGCATTGATAGCGCTGAGCATCCAATCGGGGGCAGTGCGAATGTAGTCGGCACAGTCGTTTTTATCGAACAACTGTATCTTACAACCGCCAATGGCAACCATTACCACACCTACCTTAATGTTTTTAGGCAGTTGCGACACCATGGAACGTCCAAAGTTATCGTCAGGGTTCAATCCGGTGTTGCAGCGTGCCAAGGGCGGCACTGCCGTGTACCATTGTCCTTGCTCGCGTCCCAAGTCGGGGCAGTCCACTGCCGACATCATGCGGAAGCGGTCGCTGACGCCCACCTTATCTTCAGGGGTCAGACGTGCATTTCCTTCCATATTACTCTGACCGATGCAGAGGTAGATGTGGAAGTCTTTATCTTGTGCCGACGCGGTGGTCAGCAAGCCCCACAGGGCAAAGAGCGTAAATAAAATCTTTTTCATGGGCTTTTTCTTTTCGTTAAAGGTTTCACCTATTTCTTAATATTCTGACGGATGAAAGCTTCTATCTTGTCGAACATGGCAGGCGTCCAAAACTCCCACGAACCGTGGTCGGCACCGGGCAGCACGTAGAACTCAAAGCTCTTACCGTTGTCGGCAAGCACGTGTGCCATGATGTCGGATTGATTGAAAGGCACCACACGGTCCATTGTTCCGGCAGCAAGGAAGATAGGCGGTATAGCCACGTTCTTCTTTACATAATAGTCGGGACTGGCGCGACGTGCCGCATCCACATTCTCGGCGATAGAGAGTTTTCCGCCCAACAACTGTCCTTCGGGACTGGTAGCCTCGCCTTTGCTAATGGCATCGGGGATGTTCTTAATGGCGGTGAGGTCGGTAGGCGGATAGTAAGCTATCACGCCATTTACTCCACACGATACATCGGGGAAGTCGGGTTCGTCGATAGTGGCATCTTTGATGTTCTCGGTAACTCCAACCAGCAGCGAGAGGTGTCCACCCGACGAATCGCCCCACACAAAGATGTTATTGGGGTCGATACCCATGCGTGCCCCGTCGTGACGCAGAAAGCGTATGGCATTCTTCATGTCGATGAGTTGCGCGGGGAAGGGGGCAATACCCGAATGGCGATATTCGGCGATAGCAACAATGAAACCACGTTTGGCAAACTCTGCCATGCGCATGATGCTACCGTAGGTATTTTGTTTGAACCACGCCGAGCCGGGAATGTACATGATGCAAGGCTTGGGGGTACGATCTGCCATGTTTGCCATGGGCATCAGGATTTGCAGGTAGAGGTCGGTGCCGCTACGTGTTTCGTACTTCACATCGTGCATATACATAATGTCGGGCGAGGTGGCTTCGGGACGTTCTTGCTTGAAAATCTGAGCCGACTTTTCGGTCGGTTTGCCCTCTACAATGGTGTGGTTCATACCGCCAAAAGGATTTTGTGCGCCTGCCGACACAAACAGAGCCAAGCAAGCGGTCGAAAGAAGAATTCGTTTCATCATTTTATATCTTTAAATAAATTGGGTAAGAAGCGTTCGTAGAGCAGATGCCGCCACGTTTGGAGGTCGTGAGCACCCGGTCCGCCTACATAGTATTCGTGACGCACACCCAGCGAATCGAGCTGGCGGTGCAGCACCTCGTGACGTGCCCGCGGGAAGGTTTCAAAAGGACCGGCACCTACGAAGAAGTAATCCAATGAATCGTTGACTGCCTTGGGCGTAAGCAATACAGGCGTATCGCTAAGCGGCAATGCAGCACTAAGCAAACCCACACTGCCGAACACATCCATGTGCCGCAGTCCGACGTATTGCGCATGGCGTCCGCCCATGGAAAGACCGCTGATAGCACGTCCGTGGGGCGACCGAATCACCTTATAATGTTTCTCCACATAAGGAATGATGGCTTCCATAAACTCACGCTCGGTAAGCGGGAAGCTCAGTTCGGTATGTTTCGGATGCATGCGGTGAATCAGTTGGTTGTTGGGGATAGCCACAATCATTGGCTTAATCTTGCCTTCGGCAAGCAGGTTGTCCAAGATAAAATTGACCTGTCCGTGCATCGTCCACGTTTCGGGAAGGTCGCCCGAACCACCCATCAGGTAGAGCACCGGATAAGTTTTGGACGGGTCGTAACCCGGTGGGGTGTACACTATCATATAACGCTCGCCGTCGGTAACCGGAGAGTGGTAGAAGTGCGTGGTGAGGTTGCCGTGCGGCACCTTTTTGGCATCGTAGAACGCCGGAGCGTCGCCATGCACCCACACCATACTGAAGGCAGGCATATTGGCAAAGCCCACGTAGGTGTTATTGGGGTCAATGGTATTCACTCCGTCTATCAAGAAATAATAGAGGTAGATGTTGGGGTCTAACGGACCTATGGTGAGCGTCCACACCCCGTCGGCACCCTTGGTAAGGGGCAGCGAACGTTCGCGGGTGATGCGATTCAGCACATTGCCGGTAACACGTACATCGGTCGCCTGCGGGGCGCGCAAGCGGAAGGTAACGGTGTGGTCGTCGTTCACCTCGGGCGAGATAATGTTTGCCGACAGCGGCACTAAGTTTTCTGTGTTTTTCTGAGGTTCCCAGTCAATGTTGACATGGTTCTGCTGCGCCCTTACAGGAAGCAGACAGAACGCAGTCAACATCACTGAAACTACTATCTTAAAACTACTCATACGTCATTAGTTTGTTACTTAAACAACAGTTGGGCAAATCCGTGCAGCGAACGACGCCACGTCAGCCATTCGTGAGCCGTACCGGGCGATTCGTAATACACGTGATCGATGCCGGCTTCGGTGAGACGGTTATGAAAGTCAGTAACCATTCCAAAGCGTTCAGCCTCCTCGGTACCCAAGCTGAGGTATAGCACTTTAATCTTACTATTGAATGCCTCAGCATGGGCAAACAAACCATTGTATGCGGTCGACCAGTTTTCTTCGGTAACGGGACTTACCCCGCTAAAGCCGGCAATATTGGCAAACATGTCGGTGTGGTTAAAGCCGATGCTCGTAGCCTGAAAGCCTCCCATAGACAAGCCCGAAATGGCACGGTGGTCGCGGTCGGCAATGGTACGGTAGGTCTTATCGATAAGGGGCACCACTTCTTCTGTAATCACCCGTTCGAAGGTGTTAAAGCCTGCAAAGCGACGACCTCCTCCGGGCGTAGGTTTCACGGTGGGGTCAACGGCATAGCCTCGGTCCATTACCACCAGCATGGGCACAGCCAGCTTACCGGCAATGAGGTTATCCATTATGATGTCTGTCTTGCCCTGTACGCCCCAACTGGTTTCGTCCTCGCCGCTACCGTGTTGCAGGTAGAGCACGGGGTAGCGCGTATCGCTGTCGTCGTAGCCCGGCGGGGTGTAGACAAAGCAACGGCGCCAAGCCTGCGTAATATTGGAGTAGTACATCTGCGTACGAAGTTCGCCGCACGGCACTTGTTGTTCCAGAGAGTATTCGGCGCCCTCTTCAGGAATCTCCACGCCGCTCGCCATCAGTCCGCAGCCAAAGAAAAGTTCGCTCGAAGGATCGGATACATATGCACCGTCTACGTCAATAAAATAGTAGTGAAAGCCCACTACTTGGGGTTCGGTAGTCGCTTCCCAAATGCCGTCTGCATTCTTTGTCATGGGGTACTTCTTCATAAGGTCTAACGTCACCGAGTCTGCCGTAGGCGCATTGACGCGCACGGTAACGGTGAGGTCGGGGTTCACCATGGGGTAGCTGATGCCGAGAATGTTGGTCGTAGCCGGTTTAGATTCGGCTTCCGTATTTTTTTGGCTCGTTTTCTGAGCGCAGCCCGTCAGCAACAATGCCGACAAAGCCAGTGTATAGATAGATTTCATAACGGCAGTCAATTATTTAAAGAGAAGAGGAGCAAATTCTTTGAGGCAGCGTCGCCATGTCAGCCATTCGTGAGCCGTACCCGGCGAGGTGTAGAGCATGCTGCGAATACCTTTTTCGGTAAGCGCCTTGTTCATCATGGCGGCACCGGGTCCCTCTTCGGAACCAATGCCCAGCCAGAACAGTTTAAACTGCTTATTGAACGCCTCGGCATCTTTAAAGATACCGTTGTAGAGCGTGTTGATGTCGGTACCTTCGCGCATAGGCAAAGCGGCACTGAAGCAACCAACGGCGGAGAAGAGTTCGGGATGTCCCAGCGTAGTGTCCAGCGTCTGCTTACCTCCCCACGACAGTCCCGCCATAGCGCGGTGTTCGCGGTCGGACAGTGTACGGTAGGTCTTGTCTACCAAGGGGATGACGTCTTTCACCATCATATCGGTGAAAGCTACAAAGGCATCCATACTGGAACGTGCATTGGGCTGCTGTTCGGGGATAGGCTGACCGGCGAATACGGCATAACCGCAGTTCATCACCACAATCATGGGCTGTACCTTGCCGGCGGCAATGAGGTTGTCCATGATGTAAGCCATATTTCCTTGATTAGGCCATCCACGTTCGTCTTCACCTCCACCGTGTTGCAGGTAGAGCACGGGATAACGTTTCGCTTTGTCCTGCTCGTAGCCGGGAGGAGTGTACACATACATGCGGCGATACTCACCACACACTTCAGAATAGAAACGACGCGAACGCAAGGCGCCTTGTGCCACACCCTTCTGCGGTTTGTAGTAATCGCCGTCGGCTTTTGCTTCGGGAATCTCAAAAGCGCTCGCCATGCGGCTCATGCCAAAGTAAGTGTAAGTGGCAGGGTCGGCAAACTGTAGACCGCCCACCTGTACCGAGTAGTAGTGGAAACCGGGCACTTGCGGAGTCGAGGTATAAAGCCACAGTCCGGCAGTATCCTTTTTCATTTCGTAGGGCTTGTCCAGCACTATCTGCACGCTTTTAGCCCCGGGAGCTTTGACACGGAAAGTCACCGTGTTGTCGGGGTTTACCAAGGGGTATTGCTGTCCCCCGATGTTGTGCATGGAAGGCACACCTTGAGCTGCTGCCGTTGCAGTGCCAAGGAGCGCAAAGATGCACAAGCCCCAAGTTTTTAAATGATTCTTTTTCATGATATAGTTACCTTTAAAATGGATAGTTCATTCCATGGAATATTCTTCGGGCATTTCTTTTCAGGCATACCGTGTGATTTTGCAAATATACTGCGTTTCAGAAGTGTAGCATTTATACTTTTGAACACTTCGTTTGCATTTTTAGGTAAAAGTGGAGAGAGGTAATACAATAAATGCCCGCCACAGGCGAGCATTTATCGGTAGGAGATAGTCACACTATCTATTTTGTTTATTTCTTTCCATTCTTTTATTTCGCCGGCATCAGCTCGGCGAGCTTTTGTTGCAGTTCTTCGCCTTCCACGTTTTTGGCTACAATGATGCCGTCTTTGTCGATGAGTATATTCGAGGGTATGGCGCGTATGCCGTAGAGTTTGGCGGGTGCGCTGTCCCAGTAGCGGAGATCGGACACGTGCGTCCATGTCAGACTATCTTTGGCGATAGCTGCTTCCCAACCTTTCTTGCTCTTGTCGAGCGATACACCGAAGACATCGAATCCACGGTCTTTGAACGTATTGTAGGCTTTCACCACATTGGGGTTTTCGCGACGGCAGGGACCGCACCACGATGCCCAGAAATCCAGTAACAGATAGCCGCGCCCCAGTTTGCTATACAAGCTTACGGGGTTACCTTCGGGATCGGGGGCGGTAAAGTCGGGGGCTTTCTTGCCGACGGCTACACTTTCCATGGTTACCACCAGCTCGTTGAGGACTTGCACGTATGGGGTACTGTGCAGCGACGGGTCGAGTAGCGCTACGGCAGCACGAATGGCTTCGGGCGTCATGCGGTAGGCATAGTTGCGATAGAGCAGATAGGTTGCCACCAACGATTTGGGGTGGTCCTTAATATAAGCGGTGATGTCGCTTTCCATTTCGGGGTCTTTCTCGTTGAACGCCACGAACTCGTCTTGCAATGCCGAACCTTTCACTACGCTCTTGTTGTAGTTGGCGACATCCAGCGTAACGGTTACCGGCTGTTTATCCAAGAAAAGCATCAGCGAACTTTTATTGGGGTCGAGTGTCAAACCGTAGATTTCGGGCAACACGGCATCAGACTTATTAAAGCTGAACTTGCCGTCGACAAGCTTCACGGAGTCGAGGGTCTGATACATTTTGTTGTCAAACTTCTGCAGATAGACCATGCCCTCTGCAACGCCTTCCACTTGTCCCGATACGGACAATCCTTGCGATTGGCACGCCGTCAACAATGTAGCTGTTGCGGCAAATAGGAGATACGATTTTGTTTTCATAATGCTATTTATTCTTTTTGTAGTTAACTCATTTACGATACTATTCAAGTCCCCTTCAGGAGATTTAGGGGTTTATTAGGGCGTGTGCGTTAGAACCAACTCTCTTCCGTCACCGAGTCCGAATCGGTCGCCAACGAATCGGCGACTTGTTCTTCCGCACTTCCGTCGCCTACCATTAATGTAAGCATGGCTCCTATCGGAACTTTCTGTCCTTCGGTAAGCAGTTCGTCGCCATACCTCACACCATACACCCAGTCCTTTTCGCCGGCGATGTAGTCTATCTCGTTCAGCTTAAAGCCTGCTGCCAAGAGACGTGCTTCGGCTTGACGTACGGAACTGTTGTCCGCCACATTGGGCACAGCGTGCATGGGAACATTCTGTGTGTTGATAGTAAGATAGATGGTGCGTCCCTCTTTCACCTTCTGTCCGGCAGCGGGAGTACACTCCAGCACACAGCCCGCCGGCTTGGTCTTTACATAGCTGGAGTCGACCACCACACCCATAAGTTTGCGACCCGCCAATGCTTGTTTCGCTTCGGCAACGCTCATGTTGCGCAGGCTGGGCACCACCACTGCTTCGCCGTGCCGGGTATAACTGTCCATTCCCTTCAACACGCCGAATACCAGCAGCAACACCACCACAATCATGGCAATAATGTTACCCCAGAAGAAGCGGTTTTTGCGGAAGGAGAAAAATTCGCGCAGTGTCATAAGGCTTCAATCATTCGTTTCAGTACTACGGTAGCCGATATTTCGCGGTTCGCCGCTTCGGGGATAACGATAGACTGCGGACTTTCTATCACGTCGTCGGTCACAATCATGTTGCGGCGTACAGGGAGGCAGTGCATAAAATAAGCTTGATTGGTAACCGCCATTTGTCGATCGCTCACCGTCCATGCACGGTCTTTGCTGAGCACGCGTCCGTAGTTGTCACCGCCATAGACTGCCCAACTCTTGGCATATACAAAGTCTGCGCCTTCGAAGGCTTTCATTTGGTCGTACTCCACGCGGGCACGTCCCACAAAATCGGGTGCCAGTTCGTAACCTTCGGGATGGGTGATGACAAAGTCGTAGTCGGTAGCATTCATCCATTCGGCGAAGGAGTTGGGTACGGCTTGCGGCAACGGGTTGGGGTGAGGTGCCCACGTCATTACCACTTTGGGGCGTGCCGTCTTTTTATACTCTTCGATAGTGATAAGGTCGGCAAAGCTTTGCAGCGGATGACGGGTAGCAGCTTCCATGGAGAACACCGGTCGTCCGGAGTGGCGTATAAACTGATTCAAAATGACTTCGTTGTAATCGTCTTCTTTGCTTACAAAGCGGGCGAACGAGCGCACACCGATGATGTCGCAGTAGCTACCCATTACCGGAATGGCTTCCAGCAGGTGTTCGGGTTTGTCGCCATCCATAATAACGCCGCGTTCGGTTTCCAGCTTCCATGCACCCTGATTGATGTCGAGCACCATTGCGTTCATACCCAAGTTGAAGGCTGCCTTCTGTGTGCTGAGGCGCGTGCGCAGACTGGAGTTAAAGAAAATCATCATCAACGTTTTGTTGCGCCCTAACTCCACGTATTTAAAACGCTCCTTTTTAATCTCGAAGGCTTCTGCCAATGCGGTTTTCAAGTCGCCTATATCCTGTACACAAGTAAAATTCTTCATATTGTAGCTGTTTGTTATGAGTTTGCAAATGTAGTAATTATTTCGTGCGATGCAGCAAAGCTTTGTTGTTTACTTTGTTACAGGTTCGAGAGAGAGGAGGGGGATAAAGATTAAGGGCATCTTGGTGAGAAGATACCCTTAACTATATTTATATTATACAAAATCGAAATTAATCTCTTTCGGGAAGTGTATCTGCCCACCCCGGAGTTTGCTCCACGCCAAAGCCTGCATTGATTTCGTCGGCGGGAACAGGGAATGTCAGATTCGCTATTTTATAGTTGTGGTAGATAAAATCTATATTGGGTGCATTAATTGCATATACATCGACAACTTCGTTCCAGCGACGCAGGTCGTACAGACGGAAGCCTTCTTGGAACAATTCGCGTGCACGTTCGTCCTTAAGGAACGACATCAAACCGTCGGTGGTAACGGGCAGGTCGTTTGCCGAAGCAATGTCGGCATTACGCTTGGCTACGATGAGCAATGCTTTCTGTGCGTTGGCAAAAGTTCCCTTCGAGCTTCTCAGATTCGCTTCGGCAATGATAAGAAACATCTCGGGGGCATTTACAATGTAACAAGTTCCACGAGCCGGGTTTCCCGATGAAAAGTGCGAGAACTTACCCCCTGTAAAGATAGGTTTAGTGGCTGTGGATTCTTTGCTGTAATTGAACACTGAGGTACGACAGTCGTTAGCACCGTAGAGCGACAACAGCTTGGGACTGGGACTATAGCCGTAGCTCTCCCAAAGTGTACCGATTGAACTTGCCGACCAGTTTGTATTATTGGTAATGGCAAGGGCAAACATACTTTCCGTATTAGACGTCTCGGTATTGTAAAGTGCCTTGTAGTTATCTTT
Source organism: Mediterranea sp. (in: CFB group bacteria) (assembly GCA_031262385.1). Classification (GTDB taxonomy): domain Bacteria; phylum Bacteroidota; class Bacteroidia; order Bacteroidales; family Bacteroidaceae; genus Bacteroides. The sequence continues at coordinate 20,834 of JAISHU010000053.1, read as the reverse complement.
CCCGTACGTCAGCGTAGTGATTTTTGCTGCATCGAGTGCCTGCTGTGCATACTGCATGGCTTCGTCCCACTTTTCCAGATAGAGGTTAGTGCGTGCCAAGAGTCCGTAGACAGCAGCTTCGCCAAAGTAAACCAATTCGCCACGGTCGCCGCCGGCAAGTTTAAACATATCCAGCGATTGGGTCAAATCGCTTACGACGGCATTGTAACTTTGCCCAATCGTAGAGCGGGTTACTTGCGTAAGTGCCGGAACCGGCTTGTTCACTACAACAATACCCGGTTGTGACGAGAAGTCTTCGCCATTCACTTTAACTTGATGCCCGAAGATATTGGTAAGCATCAGTTCGGCATATCCGCGCAAAGCATACGCTTCCGCCATACAGGTGTTGAGCGTTTGCTGTTGTTCTTTGGTACTATGCTCATAAAGGTTTTGCGAAGCTTCAATGATACGCGAAGCATTGTCTACCACCTTGTATCCGTAGTTCCAGATATATTTCAAATAACTATCCGTATCGAGCACTGTGAAAGTGTAAAAGCTATCCCAATGCTTCTTATCTGTGTTCCAATACGATATATCCGTAGGAACGTCACCTATGGTAAGGGCATAATTACCGGCAAAACCATAGTAAAACAGTTGGTAATAGGTACCGTTGAGGGCTGTTTCAATGTTATTGACGGAAGATAATCCCGTCGCTACATCTACCCCTTTGGAATAGTCGGTATCAAAGAAGTTGCTGCAACTACTCATTCCGCTGCAAACGGAGAGAGCCACAAAGATATTCAGTATATATTTCTTCATATTTAATACGCTTTAGAAAGTTCTACAATCATCTTGTTAATATCAAAAGGTAATTTGAACACCGCCGATAAACGTTACCACTGCCGGATATTGCCAAGCGATATCGCCGGTAGCGTAGGTATCGGGCGAATACCCCACAAAGTTTTTCGCAGTAAACGTATAGATGTTGTCTGCCGAAACATAGGCACGCACCTTTTGCATCATCGCTTTTTTAGTCCAACGTGCCGGCAAAGTATATCCCAGCACTGCATTGCTGATGCGTAGGTAGCTACTGTTGTACAAGAAGCGCGACGAGTTGGCGGTGGCGTTATAAGGGTCGCCGAATATCCATTGCGGATATTTGGCATCCGGATTGCCGATAGTCCACGAATTTAACGCGACATCTTTCAGCGGGGTGCTGGTACGCATACCGAAGCCGGTAAAAGGAGCGCCCACATTGTAGACCTTGCTTCCCAAGCGATAGTTGAATGCCAAGCTAAAGTCCACTCCCCTCCATGTGAGGTTGGTGCCGAATCCGCCAAAAACTTTCGGGTCTGCCGAACCCATGTAACGTTTGGTAGCTTTTGAATAATCAGAGGTCGTTTCATTGCCGGTTTCATTGAGATACCACAACGGGCGACCGTTTGCAGGGTCTATTCCTGCGTATTCTTTCATTTTAAATTCGGTGTAGGGGCGACCTGCCTCAATGATGTAATAGCTGCCTTCGATAGGTTTGTCGGTCGAAAGCTTCAGTACACGGTTTTGATTCCATGTGAGGTTGGCATAGACATTCCAAGTCAAGCTATTGTTGCGAATAGCCGTAGCATTAATACCCAGTTCAACACCCCGGTTGCGGATAGAACCCAAATTCTGGTAAGCAGACGTCAAACCGGTAGTCATCGAAAGAGGCACCTTAAACAGTGCATCTTTGGTGATTTCGTTGTAGAAGTCGAACGTCAGATTCAATCGGTTGATAAACGACAAGTCAAAGCCTATATCGAACTTTTGCGACTCTTCCCACGTCAGTTTAGGATTGGGCACACTGGAGGGAGTCATACCCGGAATCTCGTTGTAATTTTTACCCGAGGAGTAGAAGCCGCGGGCTGCATACCAATCGGGAAGGTCTTGGTTACCTACTGTTCCGTAGGATGCACGCAGCGAAGCATTGGTTATTACTTGATTGTCTATCAGGAATGATTCGCTGGACAGACGCCATTTACCGCCTATCGACCAAAACGTTCCCCATCGATTGTCTACACCAAATACCGACGAGCCGTCGCGACGAACCGATGCCGAAACATCGTACTTGTCGGTATAAGCATAGTGCGCATCGAAGAAGTACGAGCCGAGATTGGATTTCGACCAGTCGTATTCCGAGCCTTGGGGTGTACCTGCTGTTGCCAAATCGCGCATACCCGCATCGGCAAAGGGGAAGTCACTGCCTGCATAGTAGTCGTAGATATTCTTTTTCTTTTGAATCTCTTCGCCTATCATCAGACCAACCTTGTGAACCGTGTTGAACGTATAATCCCATCCGATGATGTTGTTCCACGTCACCACGCTGCGAGTTGAATTGTATTGCTGTCCCAAACCGTTGTAGCCCATTCCTTGGGGATTGTAAATGGCGCTCCAATAGTTGTACTCGCGCATATTGGTGAGGTTGACGCCCAAAGTGCTTTTGGCGTATATACCCAAACCGAAATCAATGCGTATGTAAGGGTTGAGATTGATAATCTGATTGGTGGTTTGATAGATGTCACCTTTCTCTTTATCGTAAATGGCAAGCGGGTTGTATTTGCTAATCCAATTGTAATTTCCCTCTCCGTCGTAAAAAGGGAACATAGGCAACATGCTTGTGGTAGCACCTACTATCGGACTTGTACTCGAACCGCTAGTGCTTTGGCTAAAGCCGTTGTTAGTCGAATAGCTGAATGACGAGTTGGCACCCAGTGTAAATACGCCGAACTTGCTGTCGACATTCAGACGACCGGTGAAACGTTCCAAGTCCGAATTGATAACCAATCCTTTGGAATTCAGGTAACCTAAACTGAGGTAGAATCCGGTAGAGCCGGTACGACCCTGTGCACTCAGGTTGTAATCCTGATAATAGCCATGGCGGGTTACTTTGTCAATCCAGTTGTACGACGACTCCCCATCCCATTTATAATCTTTTATCAGTTGATTGTACTCGGTATCATACGCAGTATGGTTTGCAGCAGCCTTGCCGTAAGCAAAGAGGTTCATCGTCTCTTTGGCATTGGCATATTCCATATTGTTGTTTGCCATCGTCACAAAACCTTGCTTTACATCCAAGTTTATGTCGAGCTTACCTTGCGAGCCTTTTTTGGTGGTAATCACAATCACACCGTTGGCGGCACGTGCACCATATATAGAGGTGGCAGCCGCATCTTTCAGAACCGTAACGCTCTCTATATCGGCGGCATTGACCGAAGCCATGGGGTCGAACATATTGTTAGATTTGGAACTCATGCCGTCGGCATCGGAGTTTACCGGCATACCGTCAATAACGTAAAGAGGCTGTGTACCCGAGTTGAGTGAACCGCGTCCCCGAATATAGACCGAAGACCATGTGCCGGGCATAGAGCTGGAATTATCTATTTGTAGACCGGCTACCGCACCTTCCATGGCTTTCATAAAGTTAGGATCGGTTTTCTTGGTGATGTCATCTTTGCTCACAATAGCGGCGGCACCGGTAAACGAAGCTTTGCGCTGCGAACCATAGCCCGTAACCACCACTTCGTCCAACACCTCGGTATCGGGTTGCAGCACTACGGTTATATTTCCCGCTTTAATGGCTACGCTTTGCGGCTTCATGCCGATGTACGAGATTCGTAATGTTTTGGCTGAACTCGGGATATTGGATAGGGTGAAAAGACCGTCCACATCGGTGATGCCACCCACAGTGGTGCCTTCAACTAATACAGAGGCACCGATAATAGGCAAACCATCTTCGGACGAAGTTACCACTCCGTGTACGGCAGTGGTTTGCGCTGTTGCTATGCCTATGCTCACTAACAAAAAGGCAAATAGCAATAAAACAGATTTCTTCATAAATTCTCTCTTGTTAAACTATACACTATAAAATCGCCGCAAAGGTATTTATTGTTTGTAACATATTGAAGATATTCCATGAAAAACATCAGAATAACATAAACTTACCTCTTTTATGCAGAAGATTATGATAACATAAACATATACAATCGGAATAGTGTATTTATCCACAAATACAACCATACGTACAAGTAACAAATTGTTTACACCTTACACTTAAGGCTCACCGGACAAGACAACTGCGGCGACACATCTCCCTTATCAAAATGTCAAAACGTCAAACGAACCCTCAAAAAACGGACTTATTTCGGACTGAGGGACGGCTCGGTGACTTTCGTGCGAGTATAGCGCGTTAAACTATGTAAAAATAACACCTTAATACGCATACTCACAGAAAGATATAAAGAAATAATGTCAAAAAACAAAAAGCACGTTCAGCGCAAAAAAACAGTCCCAAAAGGAACTTTATGAAATTATCTTGCCGAGTTAGCACGATAACTTGCCGAGATAACACAACAATCTGCCGGGAAATACAGACTAACTTGCCGAGATAATTTCTTTAGCCGGCAGTTGATTCGTTGTTTTCGCGTCGACAGTTCGTTGTTTCCGTGCGGATGATTCGTTGTTTCCGCCGAGTTGATTCGTTGTTTTCGCGGAGTTGGTTCGTTAAGTAGCGGAAGATCATGCATAGCGTGCGGTTTAAAGGCACGTTTTTCACAAAGTGCGAGTTAGCAGAAATCGCAATATTATGACATTGTGATGCGTAAATAGGGAATAATATAATAATGTGATAATACACTAATGAGCTAATGAGGGTTTTTACAGTCAGGGTATATCGAGGGGATAAGCGTGCGAATAGACACAAAAAAAACAGGAGCGATAGTGTTACCTAACCGTTCCTGTTGCGAGTGGAGCATATCGGACTCGAACCGATCACCTCAACAATGCCATTGTTGCGCTCTAGCCAGATGAGCTAATACCCCAAAACGATGCACAAAGTGCCAATCTAAAAGCCTTGTTTGTTTTTCGTGGCGCAAATGTAATGCAATATTCTGAAAGAATTAGTATGTTTGCGCAACAAAATTTCGAGAAACCCCAAAAATAACGTGATACAACCGGTAAAAGAGAAGATAATTCTGGGTATCGACCCCGGAACAACCATCATGGGATATGGTGTGCTAAAGATTGTCGGCACTAAACCCGAACTGATTACAATGGGTATCGTAGACCTGCGTAAGATAAGAAACCATTATCTGAAACTGCGCTACATACACGAACGGGTACAACGCATCATCGATAGCTATCTGCCCGACGAACTCGCCATCGAAGCCCCCTTCTTCGGCAAGAATGTACAATCTATGCTGAAGCTTGGCAGAGCACAAGGGGTGGCTATGGCAGTGGCGCTGAGCCGCGACATTCCTATCACCGAATATGCACCGCTTAAAATAAAAATGGCTATCACCGGCAACGGACAAGCCAGCAAAGAACAGGTCGCCGACATGTTGCAACATCTGCTGCATTTCGCCAAAGAAGAGATGCCTACATTTATGGATGCTACCGACGGACTCGCCGCCGCTTATTGTCATTTCTTACAAATGGGACGACCCGCAGCCTCCAAAGAATACCGAAGCTGGAAGGACTTTGTACAGAAAAATCCCAGTAAGATAACTAAATAAGAAAATATAGTTGTACTTTTGTAGTCTACATGGAACACATACACATTATAAACTATAAAAAGAAGATAGACCAATGAAAAGAAGAATTGTTGGACTAATAAAAATCTACTGTCTGTTCGTGTTGGTTTTTGTGCTGCAAAAACCACTGTTTATGCTCTACTATGCATCTTTCTATTCCGACGTAACATGGACAGACTGGCTGCAAGTAATGTGGCACGGACTTCCTTTGGATTTATCTCTGGCGGGGTATCTGACGATAATCCCCGGTTTGCTGACCATCGTGTCTGTATGGACGCTCTCCAAATGGCTCTATCGTACGTGGGGCAGCTACTATCTGCTTATTTCGATTACAATAGCCATTATCGGTGTGGTCGATGTGGCACTCTACCGTTATTGGGGCTTCCGTCTGGATGCCACTCCCCTGTTTTACTTCTTCTCTTCGCCAAAAAATGCACTGGCAAGCATCAGCATGTGGCAAGTGTTGCTGGGTGTGATAGGCATAGGAGTGTACGCCTTCGTGCTCTACCAAATTTTTATGTGGGTACAAAAACAGATTCTGCTTCGCTTACGTCTCCCCTACCGGCGCGTAACGGTATCGGGCATACTGTTGTTACTCACGGCTTTGCTTTTTATCCCGATTCGCGGAGGTTTCACGGTGTCGACCATGAATACGGGCAAAGTCTATTACAGCGCAAACATGCGACTGAATCATGCCGCCATTAATCCGGCATTCAATCTCATGGAGTCGCTCTCCAAACAAAAAAACTTCGCCAAACAATATCGCTTTATGGACGAGGCTCAAGCCGATACATGGATGCAAAAGCTTCTTGACCCGCAGGTAATCACAGGCAAACAGTCGACACCGCTCACCGATACCCTCTTTACCACCGCGCGTCCCAACATCCTGTTTGTGGTGCTTGAGAGCTTTTCGTCGAAACTGATGACTACTCTCGGCGGAGAACCCGATGTGGCGGTGCAATTAGACAGTTTGGCAACGCAGGGTGTACTCTTCACCCGGTTCTATGCCAACAGCTTCCGCACCGACCGCGGATTGGTATCAATACTCAGCGGCTATCCGGCACAACCGTCCACCAGCATCATGAAATATCCGCGCAAAACACAGCAACTGCCTTCCATTGCAAGGGTGCTGAAGAATGCTGGTTACCGCAACAGCTACTATTACGGAGGGGATGCCGACTTCACCAACATGCGCTCGTATCTGGTCTCTTCGGGCTTCGACCACATCTTGAGCGATACCGATTTCCCGGTGAAAGAGCGACTGAGCAAGTGGGGCGTACACGACGAGAAGGTGTTCGACCGCCTGCTGGACGACCTGCAACGCGAGGCGGCAAGCAGCTTTGCCGTCGACACACTGCCTTTCTTCCGAGTGCTGCAAACATCCAGCAGTCACGAACCGTTCGAAGTGCCTTACCACCGCTTGGCAAACGAACGCCTCAACGCTTTTGCCTATACCGACAGTTGCGTGGGCGATTTTATCCGCCGCTTCCGACAGCTACCTCAATGGAAAGAGAGCATCGTGGTGCTGACACCCGACCACTTGGGTGCCTATCCCGAAGGCATCAGCAACTTAGTACCCGAACGTTATCAGATTCCGCTGATTATCACGGGTGGCGCTGTACGTACCCCAAAGAAAATTACGGTCTACGGCAGCCAGCACGACATCGCCGCTACCCTGCTGGCTCAATTAGAGTTGCCTCACAACGAATTTGTATTCAGCAAAGATATGCTCAACCCCCAAGCACCGCACTTCGCCTTCTTCACAGTACCCGACGCCTTTGGCATGGTTACCGAAGACAACAGTCTGATATACGACTGTGCTGCCAACCGAATAGTGCTGGACGAAGGTAAACGCAAGGAAGCCAACCTGTTGGCAGGACAGGCTTATTTGCAAAAGCTGTACGATGATATGGCCCAACGATGAACTAATTAACAGATTGATGCAAGATATACTACGCGAACTGATGCATTGGGACACACAGGTGTTTCTCTTCCTGAACGGGATGTATCACACATTCTTAGATACGTTTATGAGTACGTATAGCGGCAAATGGATATGGGTACCCATGTATACCGCCATCTTATACGTCATGGTGCGCAACCTTGCGTTGAAGACACTGCTGCTCGCCATCGTAGCAGTGGCACTCACCATTGTGATAACCGATCAGGTCACGGCTACGCTCATCCGTCCGTTAGTGGAACGGTTGCGTCCGGCAAACTTGGAGAATCCACTGTCGAGCATGGTGCATATCGTAGGCGACTATCGGGGAGGACGATACGGCTTCCCTTCGGCACATGCCGCCAATACGTTCGGACTGGCTTTCTTCGTAGCTTTCTTGTTTAAAAAACGATGGCTTACCCTCTTCTTCATGGCATGGGCGATTGTCACTTGCTACTCGCGCATCTATCTGGGAGTACACTATCCGGGCGATTTGCTTGCCGGCGCTTTAATAGGACTGCTGGCGGCTTTGATTACGTACAACCTGTTTCGTCTGATAGCTCACTACAAACCTCCAAAGAGGTGGATTCACCTCTATGCCCCCGTATGGCTGGGCGGAATTACAGTGATAGGGATAGCCCTCTATGCAACTGTACTCTATGTCCGAACGTAAAATCATTCACATTGATATGGATGCCTTTTATGCTTCGGTGGAACAACGCGACCATCCGGAGCTGAGAGGAAAACCTGTAGCTGTGGGACATGCCGAAGAACGGGGCGTGGTGGCTGCCGCAAGCTACGAAGCACGCCGTTACGGAGTGCGGTCGGCAATGGCATCGTTGCGCGCCAAACGCCTCTGTCCGCAACTGATTTTTGTACCCGGACGAATGGAAGTATATAAAGAGGTGTCGCGACAGATACACGAAATCTTTCACGACTATACCGACCTCATCGAACCGCTTTCGCTGGACGAAGCCTTTCTGGACGTCACCGAAAACAAACGTCACATGGAACTGGCAGTAGACATTGCCAAAGAAATCAAGCAACGCATCCGCGAAGAGCTGCATCTGATAGCCTCGGCAGGCATCTCGTACAATAAGTTTCTGGCAAAAATAGCGTCCGATTATCGCAAGCCCGACGGATTGTGTACCATACACCCCACACAAGCACTGGAGTTTATCGCCCGCCTTCCCATAGAGAGCTTTTGGGGTGTGGGACAGGTTACGGCAAAGCGGATGCACGCACTGGGTATTCACACCGGCGCCGAACTTCGTTCGTATTCCAAAGAAGGATTGATGCGCGAGTTTGGCAAGATGGGTACCGTTTATTATGACTTTTCGCACGGGATAGACCTCCGTCCGGTGGAAGCCGTACGCATTCGCAAGTCGATAGGCTGCGAACGAACATTAGAGAAAGACATTTCGCTACGCTCATCGGTCATTATCGAACTCTATCATGTGGCAGTGGAACTGGTAAACCGCCTCAAGCGCAAGAAAGAGTTTCGCGGCAACACACTCACGCTGAAGATTAAGTTTCACGACTTCAATCAGATTACCCGCAGCATCACCACCAAAGACGACCTCACCACACTCGACCGGATTCTACCGCTCGCCAAGCAATTGCTGGGACAGGTAGATTACGAACAGCACCCCATCCGCCTCATCGGTCTCTCCGTCTCTAACCCCCACGAGGAAAGAGACAAGAAACGAGGTGAATGGGAGCAGTTGAGTTTTGAGTTTAGCGATTGGAAGTAAATGTATACAGACTTATTCCTGCCAATAACTATTATCCTCCAATAAAGCATCCTCAATCGTTCGGAGGTTAAACAGGTTGCCGGTTACTTCACCATTCGTATATTCAACACGTAATATCCGCTTCTGATTCTCTTTATCTACCAACATGAAATAAACAAGAAAATCAGACTTCACATCAGTCGACAACAATTCCGCTTTTACAGAAGAAAGGATACCCTCCTGTATAGTCATCTTTATCCATTGATCGGTATAATCTTTCATCTGAGGATGAGAACTACCACCGTCTACTGTAAATACATATAACTGCTTTGGGCAGACAATCCGATAACCACCGTTCCCAGCCTGAATATTCCGTACAATAGGCTTGTCATCAATAGATGTAAAATGGATATATTGATTATCTAACGTCAGTATTTCTATCGGCATGTTTACAGCAGACTCCGTTTGGCAGCCTGTTATAAGAAACAGACAAAAGAGGATGAAATCCCATTTACAAATGTTATACATCTGGTTTAATATTTAAAAAGAGATGTTTCGACGTAGAAAAATGTATAATACTTTATTAATACAGGAAGTACAATCTTTTATATCAAAAAATACGAATTCTTTAAGAAGCTTCTCAGAGGTAGTGATTTATTTATTAGTCGTCATTTACTGATAAATAATTATGTATCAGCAAGACATCATCATCATTCCCTTCGAAAGCCCATATTAATCCCGAAGCCCATACAATAAACAATCATATCACTATTACCCGTTTCATCACTTTACATATTTAGTGTTTATGATAAAAGGATTGCGAAACATACCAGATTTCCGAATACGGTAGTTGTTCTTTGCAGACCACATCGAACACTTGGCGGACAAAGACATCATCACCACTCACACGATTAAGAGTGATTTTGCCCAAATTATTGGACAGGAGGTAAGAACGTACTTTGTCTTGGTCGGAAAACAACTTGGCATTTAGTTTGATACAGATTCCAAGGGCTTTGGCTAATGCCTTTGTTTCTGTACTCTCGCCAACAAGAAGAACAGTTCCTGTTTCAGCTTGAATGATCTTTCCGCCGCTGTTTTTTATCTCTTGCCCCAAGAATCTCTTAAGATTATCACACGGTGTCTGAGGATTCTTTTTATACTTCAAATAAGCGTTCTGCATCTTTTCGTCATATTTGTTCTGCTGATAACCCGGACCGTTGTATTTTTCGGCATTTCCCAAGTATCCTTACCCACCACTCCGTCGGCTACGAGTCCTCTCGCACTTTGAAACCGCATCACAGCCAGATAGGTTTGCTGTCCAAACACACCATCAGTACTGACAGGAAACCCCAACCTTTTCAACTCGTCTTGCAACTTGACAACACTACGGCCTTGACAGCCTTTACGCAATATTTCCATAAATTATATTTTAAAGTTTTCTACATATGATATAACTACCCATTTGTCAGCCCCTGAACACAGAAGCCTTTTTTACATTATCTTCTGCACTCTTCACCTTATCCAAAGCGGCGCACCAGCAAAAACCTGTGTTTGATATTGTGTCATAAATGAACAGCCGATTCTATTGTTTTGCCTCAAAACTCCTCTCAAAAAAAGATACCCGATTTTCTCTTTCAGCTCTTCAGCCGGCTCGCAACATGTTATTAGATAGTGAGTTCGGCTGAAAGATATACCCTGAAAGTAAAAAATCCGCATTCAGCCGTTTTTTTGTGCTAATATGCCAATGTGCTAATGAGGCGGTGCGCTTGGAATTGACAATTCCAACACACTGCTGCGGAGATGCTAACAAACTTATCAGAGGTAGTGATTTGTTTATTAGTTATTATTTAGTGATAAGTAATTATGTATCAGTAAGATATTATCTTTACACCGCATTTCCTTTACCGTCCGACCAACGTCGTACGACCGTCCGACGATGGTTGTACGACCGTACGACGTTGGCTGTACGGTCGTACGACGTTGGTCGGACGGTAAAGAAAGTGCGGTGTAAAGATAACAAAATAAGCTGCAAAGATAAGGATATAAGAAAGAAAAGTTATAAAACAGCTTATCAACGCGTCCGTCACGTCTTTAGCGTGCCACCTTCTCTTTGCTTGAAGAGAAGATAAAGCTACTACAGTCAACCAAAATCAGGACGATACAATATTTCTACAGTTTCGTCACCTTCCCCATAAAGAGGATAGCGCCTGTACTCAGTTCTTTAATCAGAAATGCAAACGGACGGTCTACGTGGAAGTCCACACGCGAAGGAGGCATCACTGCTGTTACATACCCACCCCCGATAGTTACGGCAGCCGCTTCGGTTCCTGCTTCGTCTACGTTGACGTAGGTAAACTGTTGAAGCAAACCGAGGTAGAGTTCCGATTGTGATATTTTGGAGAAATCGGCTGTCATGCTGTTAAAGGCGTCACGCATACCCAGAGCCTTCATGTCACCTATTAAATCTTTTTTGTACTTGATAGTGAATCGCGGCAGTTTTATATCCACTTCGGGATAGAATCTTGATTCGTAAACACGCTCCCATTCGTCCAAGGTAAGTCCTTGCAAGCATTCGTCCAAGGTATTTTCTTTGTGAGGCAGCAACACCACCATGCTGAATGCTCCGTTGCCGTAGGGTAGTTCTGCTACGGCATAACGGTCGCTCTCCATGTAGCCGAAAGTTTCGTTTTGATGCATCATATCCACTGTGGCAAGGCTACCGTCGGCATTGGTAAAGGATTCCTTGCGGGTATCACTTTTCTTGAAAGGCTCTTTCCAGATGCCTTTGAAGTAGAGTGCATTGATAAGATACATGCGTGCATCCTCCGGTATCTCTTCCAACACCTTATTTATTAAGTTATTGGTATTGTCGGCGCACCAGCGGTTGATAGTCGGCACTGCCGAAGGTGAGGCAAAATCGAGGGTATTAACCGCGGCGTTGTATTTCTGCGCGTTGACTTTCACGAAGTCGTCGTACACCTTAAACCCCTGTTTTATCCAAATGGAGTTGGCAATGGCAAGGCGGGTGGTGTTGTCCAAATCGAGCAATGCCTTCACTAATTTTTGGTAATAGTCGTTCATCTCGTCGGTGGACGAAGTTTGAGGGGAGAAGCCCAACGTGGCAAGCATCTCGCTAAGTGTGTTTCCGGCGGCTCCGTTGGTCATCATAGAGAGGCAAAGCGATGCGCTGAACGGCGAGACAAACACATTGGGTTGTTGCTGTTCGCTACGGCATACCTGCCCGAAAAAACGAAAAGCGAAATCGATGTTGCCGTTCATCAGGGCTTCTTCGGCACGCGTTAACACAATGTCGGTACGTGGTTTGGGCTTGGGGGTGGGTTCTTCGTTGTTACAACCACTTGTGGTTGCGATGCAAAACATAACCGATGCGGTGAGAAAAAATTTCGTAAGTGTCTTCATGAGGAATTGTTATTAAATAATGGATAAAAGGATTATATGCACGTAAACACTCTTTATAAAACAAATACTGCATGCTTTTAGCACTTTTTTCTATTTAAATCAAAAAAGGGCGAAAAACCGTTGCGGTCTTCGCCCTTTTTCAAATTACTTAGCTATTTATTAAAATGCTGTTGTCAGTGTCGTCTGCTTTGCCAATAGTTGTTTCAGCTTGCCGTTCAGTACTTGGCACATCGCTCCGTTACCCATCGTGTGATAACGTTTGATGCGATACTGTAACATTACAATCTCATTTGCTTTCTGTTTTGTATTCATAATTTTCCTTTCTTGTGTGCTTCCCGCGTTTCGGAAAGCGGTTAAACTTCATTATTGTTTTCACTCTTTAACGCTGCAAAGATACGCAATGTTTACGCTAAATATGTTTTATAACATACAAATCTTCGTTTTTTAGTTGTTTTTGACGCGAGTAAAGCTATTTTTACTGTTATATATTACAAAACTATTGCAAAATAAATAGCGATAGGATAATTCTGTGTATTTTTGCTCACACACTTTAATTTATTATGAAGTCAAATGCACACCTCTTAATTTCAGGAGTACTTTGTATGCTCCTGTTTGTCGCTTGTGGGAAGGCTACCGAAGCCGATACGGAACAACAAGCGCTAAAGTTTCTCTACACCTATATGCCTTTGGCAGATAGCATTGATTACTCCGCCGATTTTTATCTGATGAACATTCGTGCTGCCCGTCGTGCAGAACGCGAAATGCCTTGGGGAAAAGATGTTCCCGAAAAGCTGTTTCGCTACTTTGTGCTGCCGGTGCGGGTTAACAACGAAGCTTTGGACAGCGCCCGCGTAGTATTTTATGAAGAGTTGAAACCCCGCGTGGAGAACCTCTCCATGCAAGATGCCATTCTCGAAGTAAATCACTGGTGCCACGAAAAAGTCGTGTACCAGCCTACCGACTCGCGCACCTCTTCGCCGTTGGCAACGGTACGTACTGCCTACGGGCGTTGCGGCGAAGAATCTACCTTCCTCGTGGCGGCACTCCGCTCGGTAGGCATACCGGCGCGACAGGTTTACACTCCCCGCTGGGCACATACCGACGACAACCACGCTTGGGTAGAAGCTTGGGCGGACGGTAAATGGTTCTTCTTGGGTGCTTGCGAACCCGAACCGATACTAAACTTGGGCTGGTTTAACGCACCTGCCAGCAGAGGCATGTTGATGAATGCCAAAGTGTTCGGTCATTACGACGGTCCCGAAGAGATACTTGCCGTTACCCCTAACGGCACAGAGATTAATGTCACCGAACATTATGCGCCGGTAGTTCGCTCTACCGTGGTGGTGAAGGATCTGCAAGGCAACGTAGTGCCCGATGCACGCGTAGAATTTAAACTGTACAACTACGCCGAATTTTATTCGATTGTAGCCAAGCAGACCGACGATAAAGGCAGTTGCTCGCTTACTACCGGCAAAGGCGACCTGCTGGTATGGGCTTCCAAGGGCGACCGCTTTGGCTTTGCCAAACTCTCGGCGGGAACGCAAGCCGAACTTACGGTGACGCTGAACAAACAAGAAGGCGACATCTTTGAGGAAGAACTGGAGATTGTTCCGCCTGCCGAATCGGCAACTCTTCCCACGGTTACTCCCGAACAACGTGCCGAAAACGACCGCCGCATGGCGCAGGAAGACGCCATCCGTCATGCCTACGAAGCTACCATGATGAACGAAGAGAGCGCAACCGACTTTGTACATTCGCTTGCCGGTGGCTTTACGCCCGAAGAGACGGCACAGGCGGTGAAGTTCTTGGTTGCATCGCGCGGCAATCACGCCGTACTTACCAAATTCTTGCAGACTGCCGTCGCCGTGGGCAAACAGCAACGTGCACTCTTGTTACTGTCGCTCGTTTCGGCTAAAGACCTCCGCGACGTACGCTACGAGGTGTTGAACGATCATCTTCAAAACTCCCTGCCGGTGGCTAAAGGGTACGAATATGTACTCAACCCGCGCATCTCGGTAGAAGAGCTTACCGCTTATAAGTTCTTTTTCCAGTCGCAATACGACCATGCCGCGGTGAATGCCTTCCGCAACAATCCGTCGGTACTGATAGAGCGCTGCAAAGAAACAGTTACCATAGACAACAACCGCAATGCGTTACGCATCCCCATATCGCCCGTCGGCATGTGGAAAAGCAGACTGGGTGACAGCCGTTCGCGCGACATCGCTTTTGTCGCCATAGCCCGCAGCTTCGGCATCCCCGCATGGATAGACCGCGTTACCGGCAAGGTGCGCTACATAAATCTGAGTGACAACGAAGGAGAAAAAGAGGCGGTGTATGATGTAGACTTCGGTGAAGAGACGGTTGCAACGCAAGCGGTAACAGGTAGACTGAAAGCCACCTACAAGCCCAACAAGATAGTGGACAACCCCAAGTACGAAAGTCATTTTACCCTCTCCAAAATAGAACGGGGTCGTCTGCTCTTGCAAAACTACGAGGGTACTTCGTGGAAGAGTCTGCTGCAAAAGGGTGTCGACATGCCTGTGGGTAATTATATGCTGACCACCGGCACCCGTCTCGCCAACGGAAGCGTGCTGGCACGTATCTCTTCGTTTGTGGTGAAAGCCGGCGAAACCACTACCATCCCGTTGGTGATGCGCGAAGATGCCAATCAAGTGGCTGTTATCGGCAGCTTCAATTCCGAAAGCCTCTTTACGCCGCAGGGCAGCGACCAAAAGCAGAGTTTGTTGCAAGCTTGCGGACGCGGTTACTTCGTGGTAGGCGTGCTGGGCGTGGGACAGGAACCCACCAATCATGCACTGAAAGACATCGCCGCACTGAAAGCCGACCTCAAAAAGTGGGGACGCAAGTTAGTGCTGTTGTTCACCGACGAAGCACAAGCCGCCAAGTTTCGTGCAGCCGACTTCCCCGGTTTGCCCGATACTATTATATATGGTGTAGACACCGACGGCATCCGCCGACAGATTATCGACGGCATGAAACTGAAGACGGACAATCTGCCCGTGTTTATCATTGCCGACACCTTCAACCGAGTGGTCTTTGTATCGCAAGGATACACCATCGGTTTAGGCGAACAACTGATGCGTACGGTAAAAGGGCTGTAAAACGACTTCTTACTCTATCACATAGCTGACATCCCGCGGATAAGTTCGTCCGCGGTTGGTAATGGTTTCCGTACAAGCGGAAACCATGCCGTTGTCGTTGAGGGTATAACGATACGTTATGCCCTCGTCCGTACCTTCGGGGAGAATAAGGTCGATAAGATAAGGATAAGGTTCGCCCAACAGTCTGCCGTAGAGTGCGGGCAGGTGATACGACAGCGGATAGAGTTCCGAGATAAAAAGGTTGGGGATACGGGAGAGGTTAAGCTGCTTCGAGGTAGCCGTAGCCACGTAGTAAACAGGGGCTTCGTTGCCCGTTCGGTAACTGATGCGCAGGGTAGCTTCCGCCGTCAGATAATCAAATTCCATTGCAGCCGTTTCGTTGTCTCCGATTGTTTCGGTGAGGCTACGCAGATAGGGGCGACCGTCGGCATTTGTCAGGTAGGTAAAAGCATATTGGCGTACGTAACTTCCCTCTTTCAGTTCACAGTTCGCGGCACAACCGTTGATGTTCAATTCATAAGTGGCGACGGTGCCGTGCCCGTTGTCGACAACGACTTTACCGTCCGTATAAGTCACGGTGCTGGTATATATTGTATTCTCAATTTCAGGGAATCCGTAATCTTGTTCAATGGTAGCCTGTGTAAGATAGCCTTCGGGGTTAAACAGATAGGTTCGGATATTGGTAACGGAAGGAGTTCCGATGCCCGAGCTTACTTGCGAGAGTTGTATGCGCGAAGGTGTGATGTGCGGCAACGGTTCGTAGTAGTCGTCCTTACAGCCGGCAACAAGCAGGGCTGATAAGGCAATCAGCATTATTTTCTTCATATCAGTCGTTTGAATCGTTTACTAATTGATTTGCACGGCATTGGATGCTCTGCGGCTTACAGAGTTGAACACCGTAGTCGGTTGAATAGTTGCGGCGGCACGTGTTTCGGCAGGCGTATCGCCTCCGCCGGCAATAATGTCGAGCGTGTTACCCAGCAGCATTTCGTTTTCGTTACCGAAGGGCAAGAAGCGTGCAGGTTCGGACGTTTCGCTCATCGGATAGTCGGGTTGAAAGCCTTGAGCATAGTCGCTGCTGTTTTCGGCATTGTAGATTTTACACACAATGGGGTTCATCGTGATTTGCAACTCCTCGTTAGAGAAGGCGGTAGAGCCGACGTTCTTCCCCACCGTTTTTTGTCCCACCACCACCACTTCCATATAAGGTTTCAGACTGTTTATCACCATTTCGGAAGCCGAAGCGGTTTGCGTACTTGTCAGCACATACAGTCGGTTTAGGTTCAGGTTGGAGCCACCGGTAATCAGTTGCGGGTTGAGTGTGTAGGCAGCCTTACCGTGTTGTTCGTTAAAGAGAGCATAACCCAGTTCGCTGCCCAATGCCGATGTCGGTGCAATGAGTGCGCACAACAGTTCGGCACAGCTCAGGTAGCCGCCGTTGTTGTAGCGCAGGTCGAGTATTAGTTCGTTGATTTGCCGGGAAGCGAAGTAGTTGGAAGCCTCCAGCAGCGATTGGTCGTAAGGGCGGTTGGTGTAATCGTCGGTAGGTCCGAAGCTAAAGTGATTGTACACCAAGTAGCCTATCTGTTTGTCGCCGCGCGTGTACACATTGCGATAAAGCACCGGGTTGTCTTCAATGGCGCGCGAAGCCTCCATTTGAAGCGGTTGGTCGTAAGCCACCACCCCGTCGCTTTCCGCGTCATAGCGTCCTGCCGTCAGTGCAACGGCGCCACCGTTGAAGAGCAACTGCGTATAGTTTTTGTTGGTGATGTAGCGGTCGTTTACGCGAATAATGAAGTCGCCGCGTTGCAGTCCGGCATTGTAGGCGGGCGAGTTTTCCGCCACATAGAGCACGCGTACGAAGTAAGCCGTATCGTTGAGACGTTGGTCGATGCTAAACTGAAAGCCGTAACTGTTGTCGGTATCGGGAATGCTGCGGGTAGAGGGCTTCAAGCTGTCGATAACCGAGAACTTATCATCCGGTGAAAGCAGACTCTTGAAGAAATCGGCGGGTTTGGTAAAGTAGTTGAGCTTGTTAGACTCGGGTATTTCCTTGTTCCAGTAATACCACACGCGCATGGTGTCGTCTATCCAACGGTCGGTTTGTGTTTGTTCGGCATACTCCGCCCACCTGTCTTCGCCGCACGACGACAGATAAGCGGGTAGCATCATTGCTATGAGTAGCAGTAGTGGTATATGTCTTGTTTTCATTGCCGCAAAAATAGGTAAATTCATCGAATAATCAGTAAATTAGGAAGTAATAACGATTGTAATCGCAAAGCGCGTCCCGTTCTATTGTCACGAAGTTATTTAATATCCTGTTTAGGCGTCATAATGTCATAATTTTGTGCTTTCGGCTAACTCGCACTTTGTAAAAAACGTCTCTTTAAACCGTACTTTATGCATCATTCGTCGCTACTCAACGAACTAACTCCGCAGAAACAATGAATCAACTCGGCGGAAACAACGAATCATCCGCACGAAAACAACGAACTGTCGACGCGAAAACAACGAATCAACTGCCGGCTTAGCAAATTATCTCGGCAAGTTAACCTGTATATCCCGGCAAATTATTGTGTTATCCCGGCAAGTTATCGCGCTAACTCGGCAAGATAATTTCATAAAGTCCTTTTTGGGACTGTTTTTTCGCACTGAACACGCTTTTTGTTTTTTGACATAATTTCCTTATATCTTTCTGTAAGTATGCGCATTAAGGCACTATTTTTACATAGTTTAACGCGCTATACTCGCGCGAAAGTCACCAAGCCGTCCCTCAGTCCGAAATAAGCCCGTTTTTCGAGGATTCGTTTGACGTTTTGACACTTTGTCTCGCATCCATATGGCTATCTAAAACTTCCAACTCGCCCCCACAAGGAGCGTGCGCGGACGTAAGCGGTATCGGATGGATGTGCTGCTCAAATCGCTATAGGTGGTGTAGGCATACTCTTTCCGGTTAAAGATATTGCTTAGCGAAGCAAATACTTCCCATTGCTTATAAGAGTAAACAACTTCCACATCGGCAAGAAAAGTGTTTTTGGTATCACCGGAGCTAAAGCGTGTAAAATAGTGTTCGCCGACAATTTTCAGACTAAGCCGGGTGCCCGGAAAGAGGTTGCAAACCAATCGTTGCGCGAGGTGTTGGTTGCTGCTTTTAAAGCCTGTGGCATTCATAAAGTTCTTTGCATACGTCACCTTGTAGTTGAGATTACATTCCGGCGCGGGCACCGCACTTATCTGTGCAGTGAGGTTAAATACGCCGAACTCAAAATCTTCGGCGACTCCATTTTGCACGAGCGGCATCTCGTGGCTTTGGAAGGAACTACCGATTTCGGCAGTGCCGTTTATGAAGTTCAATCCTTTACTTATCGAGCCGTTGAGAAACCACAGCCTATAAGTGTCGTTGCCCGGTGTATATACATAATTTACATAACCGTCATTGACTTGTTTGGTGGTTGCTCTTCCGGTGTTTTCTACCGATCCCGACGCACTGATATGGGCAAACAACATCTCTACGGGATAGGAGTAGCCCAATCGGATACCTGCCCTTCTCTCCAGCTTTCCTTTGAAATTAAGGAATCCCGTAGCGGTGGAACGATAGTTGCTCATTACGGGTGATAAATAGGAATAGCTGTTATCCGAAGGCGAACTTCCCCAAGCAGCGTTGGCAAACAGCGACAGATAGGAGGTCATCTTCCACCTTATATATAAGTCGGGATTGGCAAAGAGTACGTTCCTTGTTTGCCTACCTGTGGCATTGTAACGATAGAATGCTGCCGGAATACGGAGAGCCGCCTTTACCCTTGAATGTTCGTAGCTTATTTCGGGCTTCATGGTAAAACTAAAGTAACCCACGGTCATCTCGTTACGAAAAAGTGTGTCGCTTTGTATGCCGTCCAGCCGACTGCTGATGTGATAGGAAGCTCCGCCGAGCGCGGCGTTCCAAGTAAAGAACCACCGTTTGAGGTGATGCGTATAGCTTGCGCCGGTTTTGGAGAAGAAGTTAGACTTACGGCTGGTCTGCTGTTTCTGCCGACTGTCGGTTAGGGAATATTGCTCCGGCAAATAGGCATAGCTATTGAACGAAGAGAGCGTGAGACTGTGATTGCCTATCTTTTTAATAAACTTCAGTCGGTTGCCGACACTACCGGTCGTGACCTGCGCTTCCTGATTGTTGGCGTAGTCGCCTTGTATCGATTGGTAGATCTGCTTCCAATCCGTAGCATACTTCGTTTCGTTCAACAGATAAAAGCTTTCTTTATTGGTTTCCGAAGTAAGCGTGGCTTGCAAGTTGCGGTTGACGACCGAACTACTTTCCGAAGTTGCTTTGGTAAGCGTGCTATCCGGCAAGAAATAACTATTCTCGACAGATTGACGGTAGTCGTTATGATGGTCGGTATAAGTAATCTGTGCTTTGAGGGTATGGTTGTCCGAACGTTTCCACAAATGGCTGGTGTTGAAGATGTGGGTTCGATTAAAACGCAACCGACTGTCGGCAACATCGGTGGTGACCGTCGGTACGATTGTAAGGAGGGACGACAACTCACTGCCCTGACTATCTATCATCTCTACAAGGTCGGCTATGGTGAGCGACCTGTTCTCGGCGGTAATATCAGCCCCGTTGTTGTTCGACTTAAACGTATTGGCATTTTGGAACCGTGCGGAGAAGTTTGCCGCAAACGCCTCTACGCACCACGTGTCGGGGCGGATGCTGCCCGCTGCTTTCAGACTGCCTGTCCAGCGGGCTTTGGCATCCTCTTTCAGCTTTAGGTTTAAGGCAGTTTCCGTGCCCGCACGCGAGGATAACGCTTTCACCGATTGATGGTTTTCCAGCACTTCTACCTTGGCAACATCCTTATACGAAAGGTTCTGAGTGGCAATGGTGTACTTTCCCCCAAAGAGATCGCTCCCTTCGATGTAGAACTTACTCACCGCCGAGCCGTTGTACGAAATCTGTCCGTTGTCCGCAACACTGATGCCCGGCATCTTGGCAAGCACATCACCGATGCTGCGGTCTTGACTTTGGGCAAAGCCCGCTATGTTGTAGCTCACGGTATCGCCGCGCTGTACGATTTTGTCG
>JAISHU010000039.1 GCA_031262385.1 Mediterranea sp. (in: CFB group bacteria) | reverse complement strand
GAAGCCTTCACCCCACAATTCAATCTTACGGTAAAGCTTCACTTCTTCCAACAAGTCGGAACCGGTTTTGGCACAAGTATATGCCTCATCGCGCTCTTTATTCAATGTTTCCAACAACTTCTGCGTTTCGGCATCTTTACCGCCGATATGGCAATTGGCTTCGGCTTGAATCAAATACATTTCAGCAGCACGGAAGTGATTAATATTACCTATACCGGGCTGATCCAAAACAAGGAACTTAAATTGCATATAAGTATAAATCAGACTTTGGTTTTGTCCGGTAATGATAAGTTTATCACCATATTCTTTGCGTGCTCTGTCAAACAATGCTCCACTTGATACCCTACCATTAGATTTCGTAAAACTCTCACCCTTTTTAGGCTCTAAAAACAATCCCTTACGAATGTCGGTAGCAGGTATCTTATCGTAAAGCGTTTTACTGATAGCAGCCGGATATGAACGGGCTTGAGTTGCACTGGAATTAGCTCCTTGGTAAGCAAAAAGCGAATAATAATAAAGCGTTTGGTCGGTTGCACTAAAGCTACCCCATATCCATTCTTTGTTGGAAGTATTAAATCCACTCAGATATTGAGAGTTGCTCATTAACGAATATCCGCTACGTGCCAATTCGGCATATTTAGCTGCATTATTCCAGTCTTGGCGTATCAATGCTGCACGGGCATAAATAGCATAAGCTACGCTGATGTCCGGACTATAAAAATCATTGTTTGCGCGTTTCCTTTGGGAGTTCGTAAAGTTAGTAATAGCCTCATCCAAATCATTGTATATTTGTTGGTAAACTTCGGCTACGGTCGAAGCAGCCAAGTCTCCTTTGCTATCATCTAAACGCAAAGGTACCCCACGGGTACTCCCGTTGTTGCTGTCTTGCCAGCGATAAGCATAAATCTGCAACAACATGGTGTAACAGTAAGCTCTGAATGTCAGTGCTTGCGCTTTAATAAACTGTTTATCGGCATTTTTACCTTCACTCTCATCAATCGTATTGATAATGGTATTGGCATTACCTATAATTTTGTAATAGTAGAACCATGGATAATAGGTATATGTTGAAGTTTTGTTCTCGACATTTTCTCCATTAGCCGTTGCCTTCATACCCGTGTTGTTAGATTTCTGAAAGTCGTTGCCGGGCATGTTTCCATACCATAATTTAATAGTGCCTTCGCCATTAAACCCCTGCGAACCGATGTATTGATTTACCATCATTCTGCACAGTCCGTTTATCGCCAACTCGGCATTTGCCGTTGTTTCAAAAACAGTGCTCATATCGGCACTCGACTGCGCCTCGGTTTCCATATAATCACCGGCGCACCCCGTAAGCAAAAGCGACACGCCTAAAACATATAGTATCTTTTTCATTTTGTTTATTTTTAAAGTGTTACAATTTAATATTTACGCCAACTGTAAACACGCGTGGTATTACGATATAGTTGCTTTGAGTTCCTGCTACCGACATTTGAGGATTCATACCGCGACGAGCAGTTAATGAAAAGAGATTTTCGCAAGTAGTATTCACGCTTATCGCTTCTAATCCGAGTGTACGTTTCACAAAAGAACGAGGTAATTGATAACTCAAAGAAACATTTTTAAGCACCAAATAATCTCCACTGACTAACCAGCGAGATGAGTTGCCGGCATTATTATATTCACTTTGCGTGGAATTGATTTGTGGAATTCCACCATACCAAATACGATCAGGAGAATCGGCTGTCATACCTTCGGGCATTTCTTTCCAAGATTGTGTCAATAAATCTGTGTGATAAGCATTGGGGGTAGTTCCCGTACTCATATAGGAGCGATATACCCCATCGTAAATCTGTCCTCCTAAGGAGTATGTAAATAGGGCCGAAAGAGAAAAGTTGCGATAATCAATATTTGCGCTAAAGCTTCCGGTTACAGCAGGAATGGAGGTACCATGAAACTCTTTAAGTGCAGCAGTGGTACGATTCGTATAATACTCCCCATTAATATTTGTTGAGTAATCAGTGATATTAGTGCCTTCTTCATTGCCTATTATTTCGCCGTCCGGCAGTTTAATATAAGCATCGTCCCATTTTATTTTATATAGTGCATTACCTGTCATTTGGTCAACACCTACGTAGCTGTATAGCCAAAAATCATAGCGACTTCTGCCTTCTACAATCTTCTTGGTACCGTCTATAATGCCATTTTCACGATTCTGTTCGGGCAACGACAATATCTTATTTTTCAGGAAGGTGACATCGGTAGCGAAATTGACTTTCCAATCTTTATTGGCGAATATATCTACATCCGTGGTGATTTCAACTCCACGATTGGAGATTGTTCCTATATTTTGAGTCTGTACAGACTCTGCAGGATTTGACGAGGTTGCACCCGCAGATAGCGGCAGATTAATATCGAATAAGAGGTCTTTGTTTCGCTTATCAAAATATTCTACGCTAAGGTTCCATCTGTTGAACAAACGGCTTTCAAGAGCAACTCCCCACGACTCTCCGGTTTCCCATTTTAAGTTGTTTGCTTCTAACTGGCTTAAATAGTAAGCCCCTTTATTTGCATTCTGAGATGCGGTATAAAGCATTTTGTAGCCATAATATCCTACACCGGAATCATCTCCAACTTGTCCCCAGTTTGCCCTAAACTTCAACGTATTAACCCATTTAACAGGTTGCATGAATTCTTCTTGGGAAATTAGCCAATTGGCACCGATGCTACCAAAACTTCCCCAGCGGTTCTCTTTATAGAAGCGCGAAGAACCGTCACGTCTGAAAGATACTTCCGCATTATATTTGTCATTGTAATTGTAACGAATACGTCCCAAATAACTTTCCGTACGATAATTGCTTTCGTATCCACTCAGGCTGGTTGTGTTGGTGAAATTTGTAAAGAAGCCTTTCCCTTCAAATACCTCTGTCGTTTTATAAGCATATAAGTAGTCATAGTTATAGGAGTAATTTTCATGTCCCAACAGTACGTCTACATAATGATTACCAAAGTAGTGCTTCCAATTCAATTGTTGCTGGAAGGTATAGCTTTTATATCTATAATCCGTACGAGCTGAGCGTCCCTTATTACCCTGTCCGTCACCAATGGTCGCATTGTTGTATGTTGCATTGGCAGTGTTCCGCATGAAAAAAGTTCCTTTCAGTGTAAAGGTAAAATCGTATGGCAGATAGATATCTGAAAAAGCTGTCGAATTCATCGTGTTGCGAACCGTCTTATCACGATCCAGTAACCCTTCCCAGATGGCATGACGTCCCGTATATTGATTGCGGGTAGAGAATGTTTGATTATTATCGTCCACATAGCTTCCTCCGTCGTATTGTTGATTTCCATTTTTGTCTAAGATATAATCACCTTTGTTTCCACGGGAATCTCCATCTTGGTAGTGTAAATGCACGGGATAAATAGGAGCTATTCCACGAGCGTACATAAACAAATTTACATAGGAACTTCCTCCATCACCTACACCCGATGTGTTATCTAAATTTTGGTGAGTTCCGGAAATATTAAGACCTGCCTTCAACCATTTGACAGGTTTGAAATCCACATTCGCACGAGCAGAAATACGATTAAAACCATTGTTCTTCACAAATCCTTGTTCGTCCAAGTAACCCAAAGAGAAGTAGTAGGTCGCTTTCTCGGAAGAACCGCCGGCGCTCAAGTTGTATTCTTGGCGATATCCATTACGCAACCCGGCTTTAAACCAGTCTAAATCATCGGCATATCCGGAAAGAATGGCAGCGTCTGAAACTAATTTCCCATTGGAGTCAAACAGTTCTTTATCTCCTTTATTATAGATGTTCAGATACAGAGCATCCGAGATTAAATTTTCATTGGTGTACTTAGAGGCTTCATCGCGTTTAGCACTCCAACTACTGTTTTTATGCTCTGCGTCTTTGGCTACCAAAGCATCCAGTTGAGCATTTCGCATGTTTTGCCAACTGATTTCCATAAATTCATTGGGCGTAGCGCGCTTGTATTCGGGGATACCGCGACTGTAAGAACCTTGGCTGATGGATAAATTCATGTTGATTTTTCCACTTTTACCTTTTTTTGTGGTAATCAGTATAACGCCATTTGCAGCACGATTACCATATAGCGCAGCCGATGCAGCATCTTTCAATACCGACATACTTTCTATATCGGTAGGATTGAGGTCGCTTATGTTTCCTACGAATGGTACGCCGTCAATAACATACAGCGGTGTGTCGCTACCATTTACCGTACCGATACCACGAATGCGTACAGTTGGAGAAGAACCGGGTGAACCGTAAGCACCTGTAACACGAATGCCCGGAGTACTACCTTCTAATGCCGCAGCCACATTACTTACAGGTCGTTTCTCTATCTGTTCGGAATTTACGGTCGAAATGGCACCGGTAATCGACGACTTTTTCGCCGTACCATAAGCCACCGTAATCACCACTTCATCGAGTGTTTGCGAATCACTCTTCAATACAATAGAAAGGTTGGGTTTGATTGTCACGTCTTGCGTTTCCATACCAACGTACGATACGCGAAGTACTTTGGCGCCGGTCGGAACGCCCGTGAGTTTGAATCGACCGTCTACATCGGTAATGCCCCCGATGGTTGTGCCTACTACTAAGACCGATGCCCCGATAATGGGTTCGTTGTCTTCGCCGGAAGTCACCAGACCCTGCACAGATTGCACTTGTGCCAAGGCCGTACTAATCCCCATAATAAGGGATAGCAGAAATAAGGTTAATTTCTTTTTCATAAAAATTGCTTGATAGGTTTAATTTCAATTAAATATCGAGTGCAATCATACGAATTTTGCTAATTTAGTGAAATAATAATCAACTAATCACTGATTTTTCATCCGTAGACTTACCCAAAAACAGCATTAGCCGATAGAGGCACAAACTCCCTCTTTATGGCTATTTTGTACCGTCGGCAGAAGGAAATTTCACCTATTGTTTAGCCATTTTAGCGGGATTGTCTACCTTTGCCGCCTGAAAAGACCAGAACCATTATTATTTTGAATTGGGTTTACGATTTATTTGTTAGACACACAGCCTTACAGGCAGTTGTGGTGTTATCGCTCATTTCCGCCATAGGGCTTGGATTGGGTAAAATACGTTTCTTCGGCGTATCGCTGGGAGTGACTTTTATCTTCTTTGCCGGTATTCTCGCCGGGCACATGGGTATCTCTATCGACCCGCAGATGCTGAATTACGCCGAAAGCTTCGGACTTATCATCTTTGTGTATGCGCTGGGACTACAGGTAGGACCGGGGTTCTTTAGCTCGTTCCGTGCGGGAGGGGTGCAACTCAATCTGCTTGCCTTGGGCGTGGTACTCATCGGCACGCTGATGACTGTGCTGGGTAGTTACGGACTGCACATTCCGCTACCCGACATGGTGGGAATATTGTGCGGAGCCACTACCAACACGCCGGCGCTGGGTGCCGCACAACAGACACTCAAACAGATGAACATGGACACAGCTACGCCTGCCTTGGGGTGCGCAGTGGCTTATCCCATGGGAGTTATCGGGGTGATACTGGGCATCTTGCTGATTCGCAAGTTCTTTGCCAAACCGCACGACTTGGTGTGCACGGAGAAAGAAAACGCAAACAAACCGTTCGTTGCCGTCTTTCAGGTGCACAACCCGGGAGTATTCAACAAAAACATCCGCGAGATTGCCGCTCTCAGCACGTTTAAGTTTGTGATATCGCGATTGTGGCGCGACGGACACGTAAGCATACCGACCTCCGAAACCGTCATACAACAGGGAGACCGTCTGCTGGTGATTACTTCGGAGAAGCGGGCGTCGTCGCTCACCGTGCTCTTCGGCGAACAGGAGCAGAAGGACTGGAACAGCGAGGACATCGACTGGAATGCCATAGACAACCAATTGGTGTCGCAGCGCATCGTCATCACCCGCCCCGAACTAAACGGAAAGAAATTGGGTTCGCTACACCTGCGCAACACCTTCGGCATCAACATCAGCCGGGTATATCGCAGTGGGGTGGAACTGTTGGCTACCGCCGACCTGACGTTACAAATGGGCGACCGTCTAACGGTGGTAGGCGAAGAGGCTGCCGTCAGAAATGTGTCGCAAGTACTGGGCAATGCGGTGAAAGACCTCGAAGCACCCAACCTTGTGGCAGTGTTTGTCGGCATCGTACTGGGACTGGCTTTAGGCGCAGTGCCGTTTGCCATACCTGGCGTCAGCATGCCGGTCAAACTGGGCTTGGCAGGAGGTCCTATCGTGGTAGGCATACTCATCGGCACTTTCGGACCGCGCTTACACATGGTGACTTACACCACCCGCAGCGCCAACCTGATGTTGCGCTCGCTGGGCTTATCGCTCTACCTTGCCTGTCTTGGATTGGATGCGGGCGAACACTTCTTCGATACGATTTTCCGTCCCGAAGGATTGCTGTGGATAGGCGTGGGTAGCGTACTCACCATCGTGCCAGTGCTCATCATGGGCGTCATTGCTTTCCGTTGGTTAAAGATTGACTTCGGCACTACCGCCGGTATGCTGTGCGGCAGCATGGCGAACCCCATGGCACTAACCTATGCCAACGACACGGTGACCGGCGATACACCCTCGGTGTCGTATGCCACGGTCTACCCGCTCTGCATGTTCTTGCGGGTAATCATTGCCCAATTGATGCTGATGCTACTTATCTAACTAAAAATGAACATTATGAATACCGGAAGTGTTGTAACAGACACGACGAATAACAATATTGTTAACGAAAAGAGCATAATAAATATGAGTAATATCACCCCCGAAAGCATTGTAGCCGACTTGCGCTACCTGCAACTGTTGTCGCGAAGCTTTCCCACCATAGCCGACGCCAGTACCGAAATCATCAATCTGGAAGCCATATTGAATCTTCCCAAAGGAACCGAACACTTCTTGACCGACATCCACGGCGAGTACGAAGCGTTTCAACATGTGCTCAAGAACGGGTCGGGGTCGGTGAAGCGCAAGGTGAACGAGATATTCGGTCAGACCATGCGCGAGAGCGAAAAGAAAGAACTTTGCACGCTCATCTACTACCCCGAAGAAAAGCTGCAACTCATTAAAGCACAAGAGCACGACATCGACGACTGGTACCTTATCACCCTCAATCAGTTGGTGCGGGTGTGCCAAAACGTATCGTCGAAATACACCCGTTCGAAGGTGCGCAAGTCGTTGCCCAAAGATTTCTCGTACATCATTCAGGAGTTGTTGCACGAATCGAGCATCGAGCCTAACAAGCATGCCTATATCAACGTCATCATTTCCACCATTATATCTACGCATCGTGCCGACGACTTCATTGTGGCGCTGTGTAATCTTATCCAGCGTCTTACCATTGACTCGCTGCACATTGTGGGCGACATTTACGACCGCGGACCGGGCGCGCACATCATTATGGACACGCTCTACAACTACCACAACTTCGACATTCAGTGGGGCAACCACGACATTCTGTGGATGGGAGCCGCTTCGGGCAACGACGCCTGCATCGCCAACGTCATCCGCATGTCCATGCGTTATGCCAATCTGGGCACCCTCGAAGATGGCTACGGTATCAATCTGCTGCCGCTTGCCACCTTTGCTATGGAGACTTATGCGGACGACCCTTGCACCATCTTCACCCCCAAACTAACTTTTGCTGACGGCGACTACAACGAGAAGACTTTGCGTCTGCTCACCCAGATGCACAAGGCTATCACCATTATACAGTTTAAACTGGAAGCCGCCATTATAGACCGACGCCCCGACTTCAAGATGCACGACCGCAAGTTGCTCGACAAAATCGACTACCAACGGGGGGTGCTGGTGTACGAAGGCAAGGAGTACGAACTGCTCGACAAAGAGTTCCCCACCATAGACCCTGCCGACCCCTATCGCCTCAGCGACGAAGAGCGTGCACTGGTAAACAAGATACATGCCTCGTTTATAAACTCCGAAAAGCTGAAGAAGCACATGCGTTGCCTCTTTACCTACGGCAGCATGTACTTGGTGAGCAACGGCAACCTGCTCTATCACGCCTCTATGCCGCTCAACGAAGACGGTTCGTTTAAGCACGTCGCCATAGAAGGCAAAGAGTATTGGGGCAAGTCGCTGCTGGATCGTACCGACCAACTGATACGTACCGCCTATTTCGACGAGGAAGGCGACGAAAAAGATTTTGCCTTGGACTACGTGTGGTATTTGTGGTGTGGAGCCGACTCACCTGCCTTCGATAAGAGCAAAATGGCAACCTTCGAACGCTACTTTGTGGCGGACAAATTGCTCTCCAAAGAGAAAAAAGGATCTTACTACGAACTGCGCAACCGTGCCGACATTTGCGAAAACATACTCAAAGAGTTCGATGTATGCGAACCTCACTCGCACATCATCAACGGACACGTGCCGGTGAAAATCATCAAAGGCGAACAACCCATTAAGGCGGACGGAAAACTACTGGTGATTGACGGCGGCTTCTCCAAAGCTTACCAACCCGAAACAGGCATTGCCGGCTACACACTGGTGTATCATTCACACGGTTTGCAGTTGGTACAGCACGAACCGTTCCAGTCGCGCCAAACCGCTATCGAAGAGGGGCAAGACATTAAGTCGACCGCCTTTGTGGTAGAGTTTACCTCGCAACGCATGATGGTAAAAGACACCGATAAAGGCAAAGAACTGATTACGCAGATCAGCGACCTCGAAAAGTTATTGGTAGCCTATCGCACGGGATTTATCAAAGAGAAGAGCTAAAGAGCTGAAGGCAAAAATCAATATTTTATTTTAGGGAACGAAAAAGCCCGTTTTCGCATCATACGAAAACGGGCTAAAAAACTTGAAGTTATGTTGATAGGTTAGAAACGATAAGGTATAGGTTTTTCAGGTTGAGGTTTTATGGTTGAGGTTTTTTTTAGGTTAAAGGTTCTTAGGTTGAGGTTTCTTAGGTTGAAGTTTTTTAGAATGTTAAAGGTTCGTATTTCAATCCAAAGACATCGGCTACCGCTTTAAAGACCACCTTACCGTTTACCACATTGACACCCATAGCCAGTGCGGCATCGTCTTGGCAGGCTTTCTTCCAACCCTTGCAAGCCAGTGCCAGTGCATAAGGAAGTGTAGCATTGGTAAGCGCCGAGGTAGAAGTGAACGGCACAGCCCCCGGAATGTTAGCTACGGCATAGTGCACCACACCGTCAATCACATACGACGGGTCGTCGTGCGTGGTGGGTCGCGACGTTTCGAAGCAACCGCCTTGGTCGATGGCAACGTCCACCATTACCGTACCGGGCATCATCAGTTTCAACATATCTTTGGTAATGAGGTGCGGCGCTTTGTCGCCCGGAATCAGCACCGAGCCGATAACCAAATTGGTGGAAGGCAACTCCTCGCGGATGTGATGTTCCGACGAATAGAGTGTTTTGACATTCTTCGGCAGAATCTCGCTGAGGTAGCGCAAACGGGGCAGTGAAATATCGGTGATTACCACATCGGCTCCCATGCCGGCAGCCATTAATGCGGCGTGCGTACCAACCACGCCACCACCCAATATCAATACTTTGGCAGGCTTAACACCCGGCACACCACCCAACAGCATACCTTTGCCGCCTTGCGGTTGTTCCAAGAAACGTGCACCTTCCTGAATAGACATACGACCTGCCACTTCGCTCATAGGGATGAGCAACGGCAACGAGCGGTCGGCTTTTTCTACCGTTTCGTAGGCAATGCAGACAGCACCGCTTTTCACCATGGCTTCGGTCAACGCACGGTCGGCAGCAAAGTGGAAATAGGTAAAGAGCACTTGACCCGGTTTTATCAGACTATATTCGGGTGCGATAGGTTCTTTGACCTTCACAATCATTTCGGCAATGCCGTAAACTTCTTCAATGGTGGGGAGTATTTTGGCACCTACGCCGATATATTCCTCGTCGGGAAATCCGCTGTTTACTCCGGCAGAAGCCTGTACATATACGGTATGACCGGCTTTTACTAATTCTTTCACTCCGCCGGGTGTCATACCCACGCGATTTTCGTTGTTCTTAATTTCTTTAGGTATTCCAATAATCATACGTTAAAGTTTTAAATGGTGGTAATTAAATTCAGGGCGCAAAGTAAATAACTTTTTGGTTGTATTGTTCTCGTAAAATAGATGTTTAAAAGCAGTTTTTCTATCATTTTGTTAGTTTTCGTAGATTGATACAGGTGCAACACATACCAGCGCTTTACAATTTGTACGCACAATCTTTTGACACATATGGCGTTTTACCGAATTATTTATGCAATACACATGCTCCCAAGCCTCTTTCTGCGGAGGTACTAACAAGCTTATCGGAGGTAGCGATTTGTTTAGTTGTTGTTATTTACTGATAAATAACTATGTATCAGTAATATATTATTTTTGTACCGTACATTCATTACCGTCCGACCAACGTCGTACGAGCGTACAGCCAACGTCGTACGGTCGTACAACCATCGTCGTACGGTCGTCCGACGTTGGTCGTACGGTAAAGAAAGTGCGCTGCGAAGACAACAAAATAAGCTGTAAAGATAAGGATGTAAGAAAGAAAAGTAATAAAACGGTTTATCGACACCTCGGTTACGCCTTTGGCGTGTAACCTCCCTCTGTTTGAGGAGGAGATTAAGCTACTACAGTCAACCAAAATCAGGACGACACAACACGCTCGCCATACGGCATACAAGTAAGGGGACGTCCGAAAGCCGGAACGTCCCCTTATATATACAAAGAAAAAGAAAATCTCGTTAGAAGAATAAGTAACGGGTGTCTTTAACCTTTGCCTTCAGATACAAATCGTTGATAAACTGATTTGCCTCACTGGAGTGCGTCTGATTGAGACGTGTTTCTTCGGTAGATACATCATACGTTTCGTTGCTCTTTTCGGTGGCGTACTCTTGGAGAACAAGAACGCCGGCATTGCCTTTCAGCGGAGTGCTGAGTTTACCTTCTTGAGCTACCGAAGCAAAGGCACTGACTACCGGTTCGCTGCTACGCAACGACTGCACAAAAGCGGGAGCGGAGAAAGATACAAACCGTATCGAGTCGCTCAAGGCACCGGGCAATGCTTTGTATTGTTCTATCGAAGAGGCTCCGGCGGTTTTGATATCCGCCATTATCTTGTCGGCTTTCTTATCGCGAAGCAAATCCATGCGCAATTGGTCGCGTACCAAAGCCAACGGACGGTAACCTTCTTTAATGATACCCGAAACACCTACTACCAGCAGATGGTCGTTTTCGCCGCACTCATAGAGACCGGAAACCTCGCCTACTTTAGCACCGAACGCCCAACGCAAAGCTTCTTTGGTGCCTTTGATGCCGCCAATGGCATGTTCGGAACTCGAAAGTTCGTTGCGATCTAACACACGGTAACCGGCATCTTCGGCGTTAGCTGTCAATTGTTCCAAGGTAGGATTACCGGCGATAAACTGACTAAAATCGTTGTATGCTTTGCTGTATGTTTCTTTGCTAAATTCCACTTCGCGCTTCACAACAGCTACTTTATATTTGGTTTTAACCACTTTACGGTTGGTTACCTGCAAGATAACGTTGGCTTGCAACAGCGGGAGGTTAACCAATTCGTTGGGAGCAGACGTTGTTATGGCAGTGATATACTTTAGGTTGTCGCCGTCAATCTGAGCACCTTCGTAATTGGCGGAAGAAATCCATGTAGGTTGACCGGTTTGACCGTAGCGTATAGCCAGTTCGGCAAAATCGGCACCTCCTTTGATAGCCTTAAAGATACTGTCGGCAAGTGCAACGGTGCGGTCGGAAGTTTCACCGGTCACCTGAATCTGACGGAACTCTATCGAGTCGGGCATCTGTGCACGTGCCAGCACGCGGAAGGTATTGATCGTATTGTCCGACGCATTATAATAAGGTTTGCAAACCTGTCCCACGTTCACCGAGTCCAAGCGTGCCGCTACATCGGTAGGAAGAGCTGCCGTAGTATAAAACAGGTCGACGTAGGGAGTTTCCGAACCGCTTCCGCGCACAAAGGTAGCGTAGTCGGTAATGGGTTGCTGCAACTGTTCGGCATACTCATCCACATCTTTTTGGATGGCAGCACGGTCTTCGGCACTTGCAGTAACCTGTACATCGATGTATTTGATGTTGCGTGCTTCGGAGTACTGACGGAACTGCTCTTTCTTTTGATTGTAAGCCTTTTCCAACTCGCTCTTTGTGATGGTAACGGTAGAATCGGCAATTGTGCTGTAAGGAATCGCAGCCAGCATCAAGTTCGATTGGTTGGCGCGACCGTCAAACGAAGCTTGTGCTTCGATGGGGTTGGTCAGCACGGCATTCGTTATCAGCGACTGGTACTTCTCTGCCAAACGACTTTGAACGAGGTTCTTTTCCAAGAACGACCAGAAGCGGTACAACGATTGGTAGTATTCCATATAAGAAGAGGCGGTGCCCGACTTTACCATTTTAGCGTAGTCAACCAAGAATTTCTTCAACATATCTTTGTCGAATGCACCGGTTTGAGGATTGCGGAACGGTGTTTGTTGCAACATGGGGTGTACACCTTGGTCGATAATCGATTGCAGTTCGGCGTTAGAGACCGTCAGTCCCAGCTTCGCTGCTTCGTTTTCAATCAGCTTGTTGTTTACGTAGTTTCTCCACACTTCGTCTTTTATCTGATTGGTTTGTTCGTCGGTAAGTACATTCAGTCCGTTGGTGAACTTGATAATCTCGGAATACTCTTCAACCAGTTGTTGATACTCTTGAGCCGAAAGAGATTCGCCGTTCACTTCTCCTACATCTTGTGTTTGATGCGGCTGGAGTACTTTCCAAGCATCACCTGCAATGAAAGCAATCAAAGCCAAACCTATCACAACCAGCAATAAAGGTCCTTTCGACCGAATTTTTTGTAATGTTGCCATCTTAGTTACTATGATTTATTGTTACTATATTATTCTTTATTCGTTCATTTTGAGCGCACGAAGATACGAAAAATGCGAATACGCTCTTATTTTTAGTTGTTTTTTTGCATACACAAGCCTATTCAAGCACCGTTAGACGCACCAATTCTATTTTAGTAGCGGTGACTTTAACGATTTTAAAGCGGAAGTTATCAATATCTACGACCTCGTGCAACTTGGGAAAACGTTGGTAACGATTTAATATCAAGCCGCCCACCGTGAGGTATTCGTCCGATTCGGGAAGATCGATTTCCAAAAGTTCGTTGACTTTCACAATCTCCAAACGTGCCGACAGCACATATTCGTTGTCGTTCAACTGCTTGCAGACGTACGTAGTGTTGTCGTGCTCGTCCTCAATATCACCGAATATCTCTTCCACAAGATCTTCCAGAGAGACGATGCCGGCAGTGCCGCCAAACTCGTCGACGACTACGGCAATGGACTTCTTTTGCTGCATAAAAAGTTTCATCAGTTTGTGCGCCGCCATAGTTTCGGGTACAATGGGCAACTGTATGATGTGCTTGCGCCAATCGTCGGGATTGATAAACATCTCGGATGAGTGAATGTAGCCCAATATATTGTCGATATTACCCTCGTACACAATGATTTTGGAGATTCCCGACTCCACAAAGAGGCTTTTCAGTTCTTCGAGCGTGGTATCGAAGTCTACCGCCACAATCTCTGTACGGGGCACTATGCAATCGCGAATCTTCACATTAGAGAAGTCGAGTGCATTTTGGAAGATTTTTACTTCGGCATCCAACTCTTCCTTGCTGTCGGCATTTTCGATGCCCGACTGCACAAAGTAGTCCAAGTCGACCTTGGTAAATGCCTTTGCTTTCGCCTCTTTATTGACCTTCATCCCGAAAATGCGCAAGAACAGGTAGGATAAACCCGACGCAAATTTGGAAATGGGATAGAGTACGATGTAACATATCAGTACCGGAAAAGCAAACAGTTTCAATGCCAGATTGGGATTGATTTTAAAGATGTTCTTGGGCAGAAATTCGCCGGTGACCAAAATGATAATGGTGGACAGAATAGTTTGTATCAACACGGATACAAAGTCGTTGGTTATCCAGTCCGCCAGCAGATATTGATTGATTACCTGCGCCATGAGAATGCCGTAGATAACCAATGCCACATTGTTGCCTACCAACATGGTAGAGATAAAGTTGTTGGAGTTGCGAAAGAAATAGGCCAACACACGCGAAGTCCATTTATCTTTCCGCTCCATTTCGAAACGGAGTTTATCTACCGACACAAAAGCTATCTCCATGCCCGAAAAGAAAGCGGAGAAAGCAATAGTTATCAACAAATAGATTAAGGTAGTCATTTTCTAAGGTTTTATGCTATCGGTTTGTAAGGGCTGAGTATTCAGCGAGTCACCGGGAGCGGTAGCTTCATCATCTACATAAAATATCCCCCCGGTCTTGCGTATCGTATAGTTCGTCATCTGTTCGTTAGAGTCAAACCCTAAGCCGGTGATAATGCGGTCGGGCTGTTCGATACGGATAAAACGGTCGGAATAGATAGTATGCTTATTTTGGTCCCAATAGAGCAGTTCGGTATCAAAATTCTCGCCTTGTATATTCTCTATGTGAACATTACCTATCAATTCCCACAGTTTCTTTTTCTCGTAATAATAAGCAGTATCGGCTTTTATGCTGGCTTCTATATTGAATACAGAATCGAACTTTTCGAGGAAGACCCCTTTTTCAAAAGCCCAATAAGGAGGATTTTTGCGGTCGTACACTTCCCATTCCGCGGTGTTAATGCGGTAGCGTGTCACTCCCGAATCGGAGATAAGCGTCATCACATCACGTGTATCCATCACTGCCATAGAATCGCGTTCGGTAATGGCATCACCCATATCTACGCGGCGTTCCGTGCAAGAGGAAAAAAATAAAAGAAGCATAACCGCACCCCAAAAGGATGCGGTTATGCTTTTAGTGATATGTATAAAATTACAATATGTACGCTGACACATGGAGTGTAAAATCTTATCTCACGGTAGTGGTTTCGTTAATCCATCCGCCGATAGTGATACGTTGTCCTGTCTTAACACCCACCATAAAGAGGTTTTCCGACTTGGGAAGGTAGCGCGAATAGGTAGCGATTAGTTCGTTGGCACGGTCGGCTACTTTGGGGTCTACCGATTTAGCACGTTGCAGTTTATCAATAACTACATAATAAGTACATTTATTCCAAACCGGGTCATCGTCGTTCCAGTTAGGACTGGAAGCATAATCCTGCGCCAGCAAGATATACGCATCGCCATAGTCGGGACGATAGCTAAGAGCTTTCAAGATACTGTTCTTGGCAGCCGAGTAGCGTCTCATGCTGAGCAGTACAGCCCCCGTATTATAAGCGATTTTTGCTTTCTTATCGGGATTGCTTTCCAAGTTTAATGCTTCATCGAAGTACTTAATGGCAGCTTCGTTGTCACCTTTCTTATACGACATATAACCGCAACCCAAAGCAGCGTCGGCAGTCGGGCGTATCTTATACATGTAGTAAGAAGCTTGGAAATAAGCATCGCTTTCGGTACAACCCATTACCTTCATAATGCCAATGGCTTTTTTCAGATAGGTTGAGTCTGTTTTAGCTGCTTCTACTTTCGGACCGAACAACTCTTGCAGGTTGTCACAATTGGCAGTACCGCTATTGATAAACATAGCTTCGATGTTATCTTTAATCAAACGAAGCTGTGACTTCTTCACCGAGTCGCTTTCCAGCACAATGGCACCGTCGGCATAATCGGCAGCCGTCAGGTAATCTTGGAAGAATTGTTCGCGGTGTTCCGCATCATTTCTAAGCTTAGCCAACGACATATCAAGGAAGTAGTGTAACACGGCACCCTTTGATTGTTCTTTTTCTGCATCAATCGATTTTTTCAACCATTCGTATGCCATATTGGCATCGATTTTCGGTGCATAGGCGATATAATCAATTGCCTTGATTCCAAGAGCTTCACCTTCGGTTTGTGCACCTTTCAAGTGGGCAAAGCTGGGCAGATACTTAATTTTCTGATCGTGTGCAGCTATCAGTTCATCGAAATACTTCTGGTAGTCTGCGGAATTGCGGTCTTTGATTTCATCTAAGAAGGCACGCAAAATTTTCTGTCCGTCCACATAAGTATAAAACTTCAGTTCCGGACAGTTCTGGAACACAGCTTTCCACGGTTCGTAAGCATCTTTATAATTTTTAGATCTTACAGCCTCGTGCGAGATACTGCTGTTCGCATTGCAATCTTCGGTTTGTGCAAATGCACCCGTCGCTCCAATAGTGAGGAGCAGAACGGCAACGAGTCTATTCATTTTCATTGTATAGAAATTTAATTATTATATTAATTCTCATTTACTATTTTGACTTTCTTTTTCGCAAAAGGTTTATTGTACTTTGCGTTTCCAGAACCAACGTTCGTTGAAAGTGACGCCCACGCATATCCGAAATGTATTCTCCGTAAGGAATCGACTATCGGAAGCTTGTACTCGAACGTATTGTGCCGAAATATTAACATTGGAGCGGGTTTGCGACAGCGGCAGGCCGAAGCCGGCAGACACTCCGTATTCTTTGGCGGCACGTATTCCGTCTATCTTATAGTAAGGCAGCGAGTAGTAGAGTCCCACGCGGTATTTCACAGCCGACAAATAATTACGACCTGTCATACTGGGCAGAAATTCGGCGCCTAAAGATATTTTGGTACGACTGCTGAAAGCATTCTTTTTATTCATAAACGTTACACGGTCCCAGTTTTGCAACATTACATCGGCTCCTACGGTCAATCTGTTATCATATGTATAAGCCACACCGGCTCCCAATGTATTGGACATGCCCATGGTGCTTACGGTATCGCGCACCGACGAAGAGGTAACAATGGTCTGTATTTGCGAGTTGTTATTCAAATCGTGTCCGGGCGAAAACACCACTCCCAAAGTCGCCTGATGTTTCTTACCGAAGTGCTGCGTATATTGTGCTCCAAAGTCCAGTTTATAGCTGTGCACGGACGATGTTAAATTCTCCTGATACGAAGTTGTTGAGCTGTTATTCGGATAAGTTTGTGCTCTGGCGTGCGTTACATCACCCCAAAGGTATGAAACATTGACACCCAGCGAAAGATTTTTTATTATTTTAACGCCCAAACCACCATAGATTTGATGCAAACCGCCCAAGCCGGAGTAGGTTACCGCCGACGAGTTTGCAACATTATCGGGGTCTTCCTGTATGGACGTCATGGTATAACCTACATTGGAAAAAGGTATCAATCCCACACTCATTGCCGCCCATTTAGCCAAACGGAACTCCATGGTAATATAGTCGAAACTGGAATTTTTGGCATTCTTTTTAACAACGCCATCACTAAAATTGGTGTTTTGCAGTCCTATTCCGCCGTCAAAAATAAACGTCAGCGAATCTACAGCCGTATAAGCTGCCGGATTGGCAAAGTTTACCTGATAGGCATCGCGTAAACCATAAGCAATGCCCCCCATAGCCCTGCTATTAGCAGACCCCGGGTCGGCAAGCTGTCCATATCCATAACGGGTATAGGGAGAATTTGTATTGTTTTGAGCAACTGCAGAAACTGACAGTAACACCAGCAAAAACACCCCGAGAGGTTGTCTATATTTTATCATTCTTTTTTTATATATTTCTTTTTCGCTCCATTGATATAAGAAAACGGTTTGCAAAGATGATACTTTTTCAGCTTGTTACAAAAGAAAAATCGACAGATGCCGTTAAAAAATCAAAACCACAACGATTGAAAGGCTGCAAACACAAGGATAAGGAGCTTATGGAAATCGCCCTCTTTCAGTCCGTACGAACAAAAAGAGGGCGACTAATAGTATAACAGTGCAATACCTTTGTATCAATATGCTTCGGAACCTTCGGAAACTTCCTGTGACGTAATTTTGTGACGGTCTATGCTACGCCATGCGTAGAAAATGTATGCCAACACAAAGGGTACCAGCAACGACACATAAAACATGGTTTTCAACGTGAACAGGCTGGAACAACTGTTGGTGAGCGTCAGCGAACTTTGCAAGTCGTGACTGGAAGGATAGTATGCGGTATTGTTGTATCCCACAATGAGCAACAGTGCCAACACTGCCAAGACGGTTCCGATGCCGGTAAACCAAATACCTTTGTCGAATGCAGGTTTCAGCAACGTCTTACCGATACCGAACAGCACCAGTACTACGCCCACCAAGAATATAACCAGAACAACAGGCATCTCTATTAGATTCATCAAGTACTTATAATCCGCCATGTAAATCTCGCCTGTTTCGGGGCGTACGGCATAACCGGCAACCAGCAACGTGCGAATAACGAAAGCAAGGAAAAATACAAGGAACAATACGGCATTGATACCTACCGCCGTACGGCTGCGTGCCACCAATTCTTTGTCGTTGATGTTGTTGATGAAATAAAGTGCACCCAATACGCGGGCAAGGAAGACAACAGCCAACCCCAGCACTATATTCCACGGATTAGTCAACGCATCCAGTCCGTGCCAGCCGTTAGCCCATTGACTGATAACGGGCATCGATATATCGGTCAACGAAGCTTTATTAATAAAGAACTCCGAGCCGGTGAAGAACGTTGCCACGGCACCTCCCAACAGAAGCGGTCCGACAAATCCGTTGATTATCAAAAACACACGATAGGTGTTCTTGCCCAGCAGATTACCCATTTTACCCTGAAACTCGTAGCTGACTGCCTGAAGTACAAAGCTGAACAGAATAATCATCCACAACCAATAAGCGCCGCCGAAACTGGTGCTGTAAAACAGGGGGAAGGAGGCGAAGAAACCGCCACCGAAAGTTACCAGTGTGGTAAACGTAAACTCCCATTTCCGCCCGGTAGAATTAACCAGCATTTTACGCTGTTCTTCGGTTTTGCCCAAACTAAATATAAAGGTATTGCCGCCCTGCACAAAAAGCAGGAATACGAGGATGGCTCCCAACAAAGATACGATGAACCACCAGTAATGTTGTAAGAATTCGTAAGTCATAATCGTTGATTTTAAGCGTTAACGGTTAGTTCGGGACCCTTCTTAATAGCTTGCAGCAATATGGTAATTTCGGCTACCAACATCACGGCAAACAATATCAAGAAGATGAAGAAGGTGGTTTGCACCGAGCCTACAGAGAGTTTAGATATGGCTGCATTCACAGGAAGCATATCTTGTATAGCCCATGGCTGACGTCCGCATTCGGCTACTATCCACCCGGCTTGACCGGCTATGTAACCCAGCGGAATGGTGAGCAAGGCTACCCAATGCATCCATTTCATTTTGGAGAGGTCTTTCTTGTAGGCTAAGATAAGCACCATAATAAAGAAAAGAATGAAGTAACATCCCAAAATCACCATGATACGGAAGGCATAGAATGTCAACGGTACATTGGGCACCAAGTGGTTGGCATCTTTAATATAGCCGTATCCGAAGTAATCCATATTTTCTTTCAACGTAGCTTTGGCTGCCTCATCTTTGCCGCCCGAACCGCGATAGGCAGCCAATGCCGCAATCGCTTTCTTGCCACGCTCTATTTTTTCGGTAACCGGAAGAGCCGTGCTACCATCTTTCAACGTATAGCCACCTTCGATGATGTTGGTGATACCCGGCACATAAGAGTCTATATCGCGATTGGCAAGGAACGATAACAACCAAGGTATCTCTACTTTAAAGGAGAAGGGTTCTTGTCCGTCATTATAAGTCTCTTTAGAGGGATTGAGTATCCCCACAGCCACCAGTCCGGCTTTTTCCTGACCTTCGTAGAAACCTTCCATGGCAGCCAGCTTCATGGGTTGATGTTGGGCTACCAAGTGCCCTTCGCTATCGCCGGTGACTACAGAGAGTACCGTAGCGACCAGACCCACAATGGCAGCAATCTTTATGCTGGAAAGGGCAAACTTACGGTCGCGTTTCTTTAGCAAGAAC
>JAISHU010000029.1 GCA_031262385.1 Mediterranea sp. (in: CFB group bacteria) | reverse complement strand
GTCAACATCAAAAAAGTTTATTCGTGTTTTCATTATACTGATTATTAATGGAATAGCAAGCTGAAAATGCCTCTTGAATTAACCTTTTAAAGGATTGTTTGGAATAATAAGTAGATGTTATATATTCCTTCGGAAAGGGCTAAGAGGCTCAATATCTTTGGAATGATAGATCGTGATAATTGTTTCAAGGGTTTCTGTACAAGCGAATCCATCGATGCGCAAAAAGTCGTTGATTTCCTTGATAAGTACTCTTTTCGTGTGAAGAAGAAAACTTTTGTGGTTCTTGACAATGCCAGTGTGCATAGGAATGCGAAGATTCGACAAATGCGTTCTGTTTGGGAAAAGAGAGGGCTTTTCCTCTTTTATATCCCTCCCTACTCTCCACATCTGAATCTCGCTGAAACGCTCTGGAGAATCATGAAAGGAAAATGGCTCAGACCGCAAGATTATGCCTGCGCTGATACACTCTTCTATGCCACTAACAGAGCATTGGCGAGTATCGGACGAGGATTGAGAATCAACTATGCACATAATGCTGCTTAATTTTGAAAAGTTACTTAGCAGATAAGGTATGAGACAATGGACATTCGGCATGCTGGTGTTGTTGACACTGGCAGCATGTAAGGGTAATCCCGCAAAGAGTGGCGACGATGATGACGGACGACCGGTCATTACCGTTACTATCGAACCGTTGCGCTATTTCACCGAAGCCATTGCCGGCGACCGGTTTCGCGTAGTGAGTATGGTACCCAAAGGGAGCAACCCCGAAACCTACGACCCTACGCCCCAACAGTTGGTGGCGCTGCACAACAGTGTTGCCTACCTGCGCGTGGGCTACATCGGCTTCGAACAG
Organism: Mediterranea sp. (in: CFB group bacteria); assembly: GCA_031262385.1. GTDB lineage: Bacteria > Bacteroidota > Bacteroidia > Bacteroidales > Bacteroidaceae > Bacteroides. The sequence continues at coordinate 2,652 of JAISHU010000029.1, read as the reverse complement.
GTGTGGATAGACCGACTGATAGACAATACCCCTCACCTGCCGTTCTACGATATATCCGAAGGAGTCGATTTGATTTACGACTCTGCACATCAACACAACGGCGTAGAACATCTGCACGGCGTGGAACCCCACATCTGGAACTCTGCCTATAACGCACAAGTGATGGCGGGCAACATTCTGAAAACACTGTGTACCCTCGACCGCATCAACAAAGGTATCTACGTGCAACGCTACGACAGTCTGATGCAACACATCGCACACGTCGACAGCATCGTGTGCGCACGCCTTTCACAACCCAATGCCGATAAAGCTTTCCTTATCTACCACCCGGCACTGTCGTACTTTGCCCGCGATTACGGCCTGCACCAAATAGCAATCGAAGAGAACGGCAAAGAACCTTCGCCTGCTTACCTGAAACGATTGATTGAAAGCAGCAAGTCCGAAGCAGTGCACGTGGTATTTGTACAACCCGAATTTGACCGCCGCAACGCCGAGATGATAGCCCGACAGACGGGTACAAGCGTGGTGACCGTCAATCCGCTGTCGTACGACTGGGAAGAGGAGATGCTACATACCGCCAATAGCTTGTGTCGTACAACAACGAAATGACCATGGAGAAACATACCATTCTGAAGATACGAAACCTCAGTGCCGCCTACGACGGACGCACCGTGCTGCACGACGTCAACCTGACGGTGTACGAACGCGATTTCCTTGGTATCATCGGACCCAACGGAGGCGGAAAAACTACGCTCATCAAGTGTATGCTGGGCTTGCTGAAACCTTTGCAAGGCGAAATTGTACGCAGTCCGGCACTCAAAATAGGCTATCTGCCTCAATACAACAGCCTCGACAGTAAATTCCCCATTACGGTAGAAGAGGTGGTGCTCTCCGGACTCAGTTCGCAGAAATCGCTCTCCTCGCGCTTCACCGCCGCACATCGCGCCAAAGCCCAAGCTGTGATTACCCGTGTGGGACTGGAAGGCATGGAACACCGTCCGCTTGGTGCCCTGAGTGGCGGTCAACGACAGCGTGCCCTGTTGGGACGTGCCATTGTAAGCGATCCGCAACTCATCATCTTAGACGAACCAAGCACCTATATAGACCGGCGCTTCGAAGCACGCCTCTACGAACTGCTTACCGAAATCAACCGTGAGTGCGCTATCATTTTGGTAAGCCACGACATCGGAACAATCTTGCAACAAGTAAAATCGGTGGCTTGTGTCAACGAAACACTGGATTATCATCCCGATACGGGCGTTACCCCCGAATGGCTGGAACGCAACTTCAACTGCCCCATTGAACTACTGGGACACGGCACACTGCCGCACCGCATCTTAGGCGAACATCATCATCCCCACGAATAAAAAGGGACATCACACCAAATAAAAAAAGAAAGCGTACCAAAGGAAAGCCGTAAGTATCCCCACCCCAATGGGGACACTTACGGCTTTCAGGTATATACAAAAAAATAAGCCTTGTCTCCCGACAAGGCTTATCACAACACAACCACAAAATAAAACACGACAAAACTACTATGCAATTACCTGTTAGTGCTGAAAGCACAGGTACTACCCGGACATATTCACATATACACAGATAGCATCAGGACAATTGCAACTATCAAACAAATGTATAAAAACATTTGTTCATATTTTTGCATTTAATCTTATTTCTTCTGTTCGGATTTCAAACTACTGAATACCACGTTCCCGAAGTTTTAACTGCCAATTCCATGCGGAACACAGTGTATCTTCAATGGTTTCAACAGCTTTCCATCCCAATTCATTGTTGGCGATAGTAGGATCTGCCCACACCTTCTCAATATCTCCTGCACGACGACCTACAATCTTATAATTTAATTTCACACCGGTAGCTTTCTCAAAAGCATTGATAAGTTCCAATACGGTAAGTCCGCGTCCGGTGCCAATATTAAATACTTCTACTTTCTCTTTCTGTTTCTTCTCCAATATACGACGAATGGCAACCACATGAGCTTTCGCCAAATCGACTACATTGATAAAGTCTCTTATACAACTTCCGTCGGGAGTATCGTAATCGTCGCCGAATACATTCAGTACGTCACGAATACCAATGGCAGTCTGTGTAAGATAAGGAACCAGGTTTTGCGGTACTCCGTTGGGTAATTCACCTATCAATGCGGAAGGGTGTGCACCTATCGGGTTAAAGTAACGCAGCAGTACGGCTTCTATCGGAGCACCCGAAGCTACCGTATCGCGAATGATTTCCTCGTTAATCTGCTTGGTGTTACCATAAGGAGATTCCGCCTTTTTAATCGGCGCATTCTCTGTAACCGGCAACACATCCGGTTGACCATATACAGTGCATGAAGAGGAGAATACAATACCTCCTACACCATACTTGGGCATCAGTTCCAATAAATTAATGAGCGACACTAAATTGTTGCGGTAATAAAGTAATGGTTTTTCCACCGATTCACCCACGGCTTTGCTGGCTGCGAAATGAATAATGGCTTTAATGCCGGTGTATTTCGCAAACAAGCGGTCAAGGCCTTCAAAATCTAAACAATCCAACTCCTCGAAGATCGGACGAATGCCCGAAACCTTTTCTATGTTATCAATCACATCAACATTCGAGTTGGACAGGTTGTCTATTACGACAACCTCAAAT
>JAISHU010000155.1 GCA_031262385.1 Mediterranea sp. (in: CFB group bacteria) | reverse complement strand
GATACGGCTCGTGACTTTCGTTGGCAGTATAGCGCGTTAAACTATGTAAAAATAGCACCTTAATGCGCATACTCACAGAAAGATATGAGGAAATTATGTCAAAAAACAAAAAGCGTGTTCAGCGCAAAAAAACAGCCCCAAAAAAAACTTTATGAAATTATCCCGGCAAGTTATCGCGATAACTTGCCGAGATAACGCAACAATCTGCCGGGAAATACAGCTTAACTTGCCGAGATAATCTGCTAAGCCGGCAGTTGATTCGTTGTTTTCGCGTCGACAGTTCGTTGTTTCCGCGGAGATGATTCGTTGTTTCCGCCGAGTTGATTCGTTGTTTTCGCGTTTGCAACGAACTGACTACAAGTTCGGAGTATATTTTCTTCCGGCTGAGCACGCCTTTTTTGCAAAGTACGAGTTAGCTGAAAGCGCGAAATTGCGACATTCTGATACATAAATAGGTTATAAGACAACTTTGTGACATTGATAAGAGAAATGCCTATGCGAACGGGCACAGAGCGAGATGCAAACGGGCTCGTATATCAAACAGAAGTTTTCTGTTTACTTGTGCGAAAGCAATGCCATATCGAAGTGACGGATTCAAAGCAAAAACGCCGTCCTGTAAAGGGATACGGCACTATGGAGAAAAGTTGTGAAAAAGAGCTGTTTTTATTTAATTTGGAAAATTAAGGCTTCGATGTCGTTATTAAAATAACATTATCAATGGGTAAAATTAATTAATTCATTGAGTTTTCGCCGTTTGCTCTTGCACAAAATAGAAATCAACCTTACCTTTGCATCGAACAGATACGGAAGTCGTGAGATTTCCCCCAATAGAATAGTTTAGTTAAGTCTAGTTTAGTTTTTGTGTGAACAACTCCCGCGCCAGAGGGCGATAGGGAGTTGTTTTTTTATGGGGGTTAATTAATTCAAAAGAGATTCAAGCGCTGTGAACGCGCTTCTTCCAACGACAGCGTAGCCGGCTTCGTTTGTGCCGCATGTTTCTCGCGCAAGGCTTGATAGTCGGCATTCAGTTCGTCGGTAAGTTGGGGCTTTTGTGTCGGATTCATCAGACGCGCAGCTACTACGGCATTCTGCGAAGCATCTTTCAGGTGAACCACGGGAGCATGATACATAGGAGCTATCTTCAGCGCCGTATGCAAACGCGAAGTAGTGGCACCACCTATCATCAGCGGAATGTCGAATCCCGCCTTTTCCAGTTCGGTGGCTACGTGGGTCATCTCTTCCAGCGAGGGAGTAATCAAGCCGCTCAGTCCGATAATGTCTACCTGCTCTTGACGTGCCCGTTGCAAAATGGTTTCGGCAGGCACCATTACCCCGAGGTCGATGATTTCGTAGCCGTTGCAAGCCATTACCACGCCCACTATATTCTTACCGATGTCGTGCACGTCACCCTTTACGGTGGCAAGTAGCACTTTTCCCGCCGAAGCAATGCCTTCGGTCTTTTCGGCTTCGATGTAGGGTTGTAAGATAGCCACCGCTTTCTTCATGGTACGGGCGGTTTTTACCACCTGTGGCAGAAACATCTTACCGGCACCGAAGAGATCACCCACATAGTTCATGCCCGCCATTAACGGACCCTCTATAATATCTACCGCCTTGGGGTATTTCTGCAAAGCTTCGTGCAAATCGTCTTCCAGATAATCGCTGATGCCTTTGGTAAGAGCCACCTTTAGTCGCTCTTCGAGTGTGATACCTTCGCGCCAAGTTGCCGTATTTTGGGTGGTACCCGTTGCGGTTGCGTGTTCACCTTTCATTTTCTCGGCAAAATCTATCAGTTTTTCCGCCGCATCGGAATGACGATTCAGCACCACATCTTCTATCAGCTCGCGTACATCGTCGGGAATATCCGTATAGAGTACGGAGGTAGCCGGGTTAACAATACCCATATCCATTCCTGCGCGAATGGCATGATACAAGAACACTGCATGCATGGCTTCGCGTATGTAGTTATTGCCGCGAAACGAGAAGGAAAGATTGCTTACTCCCCCACTGACGTGTGCTCCATGCAGGTTTTGGCGAATCCACGCCGTAGCTTCTATGAAATCGACGGCATAGTTGTTGTGTTCTTCCATGCCGGTAGCGATAGCCAGTACGTTGGGGTCGAAAATGATGTCGAACGGATTAAATCCCACCTGTTCCGTCAACAGTTTGTAGGCGCGGGCACATACTTCTATTTTGCGTGCGGCGGTATCGGCTTGTCCCTTTTCGTCGAAAGCCATTACCACGGCTGCCGCACCGTAACGTTTCACAAGACGTGCTTGCTGCAAGAATTTATCTTCCCCCTCTTTCAGCGATATGGAGTTAACGACCGATTTGCCTTGCAGACATTTCAGTCCCGCTTCAATCACTTCCCACTTGGAAGAATCTATCATCACGGGGACGCGGGCAATATCGGGTTCGGCGGCAATCAAATTAAGAAAGGTGGTCATCTCGACTTGTGCATCCAGCAATCCGTCATCCATGTTAATGTCAATTAGTTGCGCGCCGTCTTCCACTTGTTGACGGGCTATTACGAGTGCCTCTTCGTATTTCTTTTCGTTAATCAGCCGCAAGAATTTACGCGAGCCTGCCACGTTGCAACGTTCGCCTATGTTGATAAAGTTTTTGTCTGGTGTTACCTCCAGCATCTCCAAGCCCGACAGCCACAAACTATCCGGAGCCGACACACGCACGTGCGGGGTTGCTCCATCTATCAAAGCCGGATATTGGGCGATATACGCATCGGTGGTACCGCAGCATCCGCCGATGATGTTTACCAAGCCTTCGCGAATGTATTCGCCGACTTCACGTGCCATGTCGGTAGGTGTCTGGTCGTACTGCCCCAAGCTGTTGGGCAGTCCGGCATTGGGATAGGCACTAATATAATAAGGTGCACGAGCCGCCAACTCTTGGAGGAACGGTTTGAGCTGTGCAGCCCCAAACGAGCAGTTCAGTCCTATGGAGAAAATGTCGGCATGGCTAACCGAAGCCAAAAAAGCATCCAGTGTCTGTCCCGACAGCGTACGACCTCCGGTGTCCGACACCGTTACCGAGAGCATCAGCGGAACACGTCTACTCATTCGGTTCATTGCCTCCTCCGCCGCAAAGATAGCAGCCTTGGCATTCAGCGTATCGAAAATGGTTTCTATCAGAATGGCATCCACGCCGCCTTCGAGCAAAGCTTCCATTTGCTCGCGGTAGGCAACTGCCAATTCGTCGAAGGTGATGGCACGTGCCGCCGGATTGTTGACATCCGGACTCATGGAGCAGGTTTTGTTGGTGGGTCCCACCGAACCGGCTACAAAACGTGGTTTGTCGGGTGTGGAATATTCGTCTGCTAAACGGCGTGCCAGTGCGGCGGCTGCCAGATTTATCTCACGCACATACGTTTGCACCTGATAATCCGCCATACTGATGCGGGTGGAACTAAACGTGTTGGTCTCTATAATATCGGCACCCGCTTCCAGATATTTACGGTGAATATCTTCTATCACATCGGGGCGAGTCAAGCAGAGCAAGTCGTTGTTACCCTTCATTTGTCCGCCGATATGTGCAAAGCGTTCGTCGCGGAAATCTTCTTCGGTGAGGTTGTACCGTTGTATCATTGTACCCATGGCGCCATCCAAGATTAGGATGCGACGGGTGATAATTTGTTCTAATTGATTCATTGTATGTCTTATATAAGCTAAAGAACTCAAGAACTAAAAAACTAAAAACTCACACCCTCATAGCTCGTGCCATTTCGCGTTTGTCGTCTTTCTCTTTGAGCGACTGGCGTTTATCGTACTCTTTCTTTCCTTTGGCAAGGGCTATTACCACTTTGGCAAGTCCTTTTTCGTTGATAAACATGCGTACGGGCACAATGGTAAAGCCGGGATTCTTCGAGTCGTTCAGCAAATTGCGAAGCTCTTTTTTACTGAGCAGCAGCTTGCGTTCGCGGCGTGCCGAGTGATTGTTGTACGACCCGTAGAAATATTCGGCAATGTGCATGTTCTTCACCCACAGTTCGCCACCCACGAAGTAGCAATAGGTATCAACCAAACTCGCCTTACCCAGACGGATGGATTTTATTTCGGTACCGGTAAGCACAATACCCGCCGTGTAGGTATCTATGAGTTCGTAGTCGAACGTGGCACGTTTATTTTTTATGTTTACAGTAGCTTGTTTCATATCGGTGGCAGATGCAATATAAGTAGAGATTAATTGAGTAGTAGCGTCAGGCGGTCGAACACCAGTTGGATAACAATGGGGCAGGCTATCAGTATCAACGTGGCGGAGAGGCTAAATGCAAAACGCTCTTTTTCGCCGACTTGCAACAGCGTCTTGGTACCCTCCCACACCACATAGAGGGTGTAGAGTTGCAGCAGCAGTCCGATGATTTGGAAGTCGGGCAGCACGCCTATAATGGCACGCAGCACAAAGATGACAGCCAGCGCATAGCCGGCAAACTGTTGCATCAGCGGCATGTCGCCGGGTTGATGCAACATCCTTATTTGTAATTCGTTGATGAGATAAGCTGCAAGGAAATAGCCTCCGAACAGCGACACAGCCACGGCGCAACAGTGCGTCATGGCATATTGAAAACTCTCGGGGCCACTCCACCCCATGGTCCACAGCAAACCTATGAAGGAGGTGAACGCGCATAAACCAATCATGGGATAGACAAAATCGGTCAACACCTTTCGTCTATCCTCTTCCAAACGAATTTCCTCCCACGCGCGTTGCGGGGAGGAAATCAGTAATAGGGTTATATTAAATAATGACTTGTAATTCAAGGATAACTAATTTCTTTTTAATTGGTACCCACAGGTTTGTACTCCACCGTGTACTCTTTTTCGACGGCATCTTCCAGCGATAAGCCACTTTGTGATTCGGTGGTTACAATCACCACTTTGGTAGGTTTCGCAAAACCGGTTTTATTAGTATAATGGTCAATGGCAGGACCTAAGTTGAACGTCTTGTAAAAGACATGGCATCGGTTTGCCAATTCGTAATTTGAATAGGCATCCATCAGAATTGCCAACGAGGTAGTTTGCATATTAGGTTCATCTCCCTCCTTATCGTGATACAAGTAAAGCTTCAGTTCGTCAGCTTGCTGTTCCTCGTCGGGGAAATACACCAGCGTAAAAGAGTGGAGCTTAGTCGACAGGAAATAGTTAATGGGAAGTAACAGACTGTGGTCGTCCGGCATATACGGCTCAAAACTGTTCTCTAACGACACAGTTATGATAGGCGTATTATTTACAGAGTCGGGAGTTGCTCCCGCCTCCACAATTTCCAAGGGTGCAGTTACGGCATCGTTGATTCCTCCCAACGTTACGTCTTTTACTTCGGTAGCATCTTGGGGAATATCCAGTATTTTGGTATCCCAATAATAGTAAGCGTAGACCCATTTCCCGTCAAGGCTGGAAAGATTCGTTCCGGAGTTTACTTCATAAGAGGCTATTGAAGCTTGTGTAGGATAGATTTTCATGCCGTCTGCCGTCTCAAAATAAGTCAGTCCCATATATTGGTTCACTTTGACCAATACAGTAGCATCACGTTCGGAAGAGCTTTCCGAATTGAAACAAGAGGTTAACGACACACCCATTACGAGAGCAAAAGCTACAGCAAAAATAGTTTTTAAACCATGATTTTTCATTTCAGTAATTATTAGAGTTTGCAAATATAGATAAAAGTTTACGGGCTAAACACCGTCACATTCCAAATACTGCAAACGCCGCCAATATTTAACATAGATTTGGGATTTCATATTCATGGATAAGAATCTGTGTTGGATATATCGTGTCATAAATGAGTAGCCTATATGCCGATATGCTAACAAACTTATCGGAGGTAGCGATTTATTTATTAGTTATCGTTTAGTTATAAATAACTATGTACCAGCAATATATTATCTTTATACCGCGCTGCCATTACCGTCCGACCAACGTCGGACGAGCGTACAGCCAACGTCGGACGAGCGTACGACCAACGTCGGACGGTCGTACAACCAACGTCGGACGGTAACGCGAAGCTGTTGCAAACTTTCTTTCTTTTAAATTTCGTCATATACATAATTTTATATTCTTTTGCGGGGAATTTAGAAACTGTCTTGAATTTAGTGCTCTTTGATTTGAGAGCTATTTTCGAGGATTATCATTCTGTTTTAAGAGGAAGATAGCGGTTTCTTACTACTACTACACATAACCCTTAAACAAATTTGTCATGAAGCCAAGTTTTATCTGTGCCGGACTGGGATTGATGGTTTGCCTGTCGACTGCTGCACAAACACGCCAATCGGACGAGATGGCGTATCGCATCAAACAAGAAGCTTTTGGAAACCAAAAGATCGTGGAACTTTCGCAATGGTTTACCGACTTTCTCGGACCGCGGCTTGCCGAGTCTGAAAACGGCAGACGTGCCGAAGTGCTTGTAAAAGAAAAGATGACCGAGTTTGGTCTTAGCAATGCCCGGCAAGAGTATGCCTCCGGCTTTCCCAAAGGCGGTTGGGACAACCGTAAAACCTATGTAGCCATGACAGAACCCTATTACACGGCTTTCGCTGCAACGCCCAAGGCATGGTCGGGAAGTACGCAAGGTTTTGTAAAAGCCGATGTGGTTTATCTGGATGTTAACACCGAAGCCGACCTTGAAAAATATCGCGGCAAGCTATCCGATAAGGTGGTATTGCTACCCGTATCGCAAACCTACACTCTACGTTTTAGTCCACTGGCAAGTCGGCTTACCGAAGAAGAACTCGATGAGTTGGCACAAGACCCCCGCCCCGCTCCCCGCCGTGCGCGGTACAGAGGCGGCGATTACACCTTGCGGAGTGCCGTCGCCCGTTTTCTGCAAACCGAAAAGCCACTTGCCGTAATGGCAGGCGACGGTACCTTCAACGTGCCCGGTTCGCGCAGCGTAAACTACAAGGCGGGCGATCCCGAACCGGTGCCCGAAATAACACTTCCCATCGAAGACCACGGACGCATGGCACGCTTAATCCAAATGAACGTACCGGTGAAAATGGAACTGGAAGTCAGCAACACATTCTCTCCCGCCGACACCATCGTAAACAATGTAATAGCCGAAATACCCGGTACAGACCCCAAATTAAAGAACGAAGTGGTGCTTATCGGCGCACACCTCGACTCATGGCATGGCGGTACAGGTGCTGCCGACAATGCATCGGGCTGTATTGTGATGATGGAAGCAATGCGCATACTTAAAGAGTTGGGTGTGCAACCCCGACGTACCATCCGCATTGCACTGTGGGGTGCCGAAGAACACGGACTTTATGGTTCGCGCGGCTATGCCGGACGCTTCTTGTACAATCGCAAAGACAAAAAGAAAGAAGCCGGCTACGATAACTTCGCACTCTACCTCAACATGGACAACGGTTCGGGACGTTTCCGCGGCATCTATCTGGAAGAAAACGATATGGCCGTACCCTTCTTCCGCACATGGATGCAACCGTTCGAAACACTGGGCTTTACCACACTCAGCCTGCGCCGTACCGGCTCTACCGACCATGCTACGTTTAACGCACTGGGACTTCCGGCTTATCAGTTTATACAAGACGAACTGGAATACGGACGCACCTACCACACGCTGATGGATACCTACGAACGTCTCTCCATAGAAGACTTGCGCGTAAATGCCGCTTTGGTGGCATGGTTTGCACTGAATGCCGCACAAGATAATGCACGCATTCCGGTAAAACCGGGTATGCCGTAAGCGTAGTTTCTTGCACTTGCGTGTCTTTCGTGGCAAAATAAATGCTACTTTTGCCCGCTGAATAACACAATAAGAATTTATGAAACATTTCACTATTACCTACCTATTTTGCCTTTGTTCGCTGCTGACATTTGCACAAGGCAAACAGCCGTTAACGCTGAACGATGTCGTCGCCGGTACGTTTCGTGCCGACAATATTTACGGAGTCATTCCTATCCCGGGCGATGGAGAACACTACTCGCAAATGAATCGCGAGCGGACAAAAATCATTAAATATTCCTTCACCACAGGCAAGGAAGTAGAGGTATTGTTCGATGCCGCCACGGCACGGGAATGCCCGTTCAAACGGTTCGATAGCTACAGTTTTGCACCCGACGGTACCAAGTTGCTCATCGCCACCGAAACCAAGTCTATCTACCGCCGGTCGTACACCGCCGTGCACTACATCTATAGCCTGAAGCGCAATCTCGAAGGCAAAATCAATAATGTGGTGGAAAAGCTTTCGGATGGCGGAGCGCAACAAGTGCCGGTGTTCTCGCCCGACGGTAACATGGTAGCCTTTGTACGCGACAACAACATCTATCTGGTGAAATTCCTCTACGGCAACAGCGAAAGCCAAGTAACCGAAGACGGAAAGTTTAACCAAGTACTCAACGGCATACCCGACTGGGTGTACGAAGAAGAGTTCTCGTTCAACTCGGCACTGGAATTTAGCGCCGACAGTAAAATGCTTGCCTACATACGTTTCGACGAATCGGAAGTACCGTCGTACAACATCCAGTTGTTTGCCGGCAGTGCCCCCCACTACACCGCCTACGAAAAATATCCCGGTGCTTACATCTATAAATATCCCAAAACAGGCGAAGTAAACTCGAAGGTATCGGTACACAGCTTCGACATTCAATCGAGAGTCACCCGCAAGATGCAAGTACCTCTCGATGCCGACGGCTACATTCCCCGCATCTACTTTACCAAAGACCCCAATAAGCTGGCGATACTAACACTGAACCGTCACCAAAACCGCATGGATATGTACTTTGCCGACCCACGTTCTACCCTGTGCAAACTTGCCTTGCGCGACGAAAGCGACACCTACATCAAAGAGAGTGCCCTCGACGTACGGTTTTACGATAACAACTTCGGCTACCTTAGCGAGAAAAGTGGTTTCCAACACCTTTACTGGTACGGCATGAATGGCAATTTGGTGAAACAAGTTACCGCAGGCAACTACGAAGTAACCGAGTTTTTGGGCTGGAGCGCAACGGACAACACCTTTTATTATATAAGCAACGAAGAGAGTCCGCTGCGTCAAGCTGTCTACAAAACCGACCGCAAAGGCAAGAAGACCAAACTCTCCGAACAGACAGGTATCAACAGCGCGCAATTCAGTACGGACATGAAGTACTATATGAATCGCTATACCTCACTGAATACGCCGGTAGTCATCACCCTGAACGACAACAACGGCAAAACGCTAACTACCCTCGTGAACAACGAAAAACTGAATAGCCTCATGAGCGGCTACGACATCCCTCAAAAGGAGTTCTTTGTGTTTACCACCGCCGACGGCGTATCGCTCAACGGCTGGATGATGAAACCCACCGATTTCTCGCCCACCAAGAAGTATCCCGTGCTGATGACTCAATACAGCGGACCGGGTTCGCAACGCGTACTCGACCAATGGAGCATGGCGTGGGAAACTTATATGGCAAGTCACGGATTCATCGTGATTTGTGTGGACGGACGCGGAACAGGCGGACGCGGCGCAGCTTTCGAGAAGTGTACGTACCTTAATCTCGGTGTGAAAGAGGCTCAAGACCAAGTAGCCGCAGCCACCTACATGGGCACCCTACCCTATGTGGATAAAAACCGGATAGGCATTTGGGGTTGGAGCTACGGCGGCTACATGACGCTGATGAGCATGAGCGAAGGTACACCGGTATTTCGTGCCGGCGTAGCGGTGGCAGCCGTTACCGATTGGAACTACTACGACACCATTTACGGCGAACGCTTTATGCGTACCCCCGCTGAGAATGCCGAAGGATATAAAGCATCGTCGCCCTTTGCCCGTGCCGAAAAACTGCACGGCAACCTGCTGCTGGTACACGGCACCGCCGACGACAACGTGCACTACCAAAACTGTGTGGAATATGCCGAACATCTGGTGCAAATAGGAAAACCTTTCGACATGCAGATATACACCAATCGCGACCACAGCATATACGGAGGCAACACCCGTATGCACTTATATACCAAACTAACGACCTTTTTTGAAACCAACTTGAAATGAACGAACGAGTAAGAAAGCCGGAGTGGTTGAAAATAAGCATTGCCGCCAACGACCGGTATTCCACAACCAAACAGATTGTAGAGAGTCACCGTTTACACACTATATGTAGCAGCGGTCGCTGCCCCAACATGGGAGAGTGTTGGGGTCGCGGCACCGCCACCTTTATGATAGGCGGAAACATCTGCACCCGCAGTTGTAAGTTTTGCAACACGCAAACCGGCAAGCCGCTTCCGCTCGATTCGGAAGAGCCGCTGAATGTGGCGCGGTCGGTACAACTGATGAAACTGACACATGCCGTGATTACGTCGGTCGACCGCGACGACCTGCCCGACTTGGGAGCCTCGCATTGGGCAGAAACCATTCGCGAGATTAAACGACTCAATCCGCAAACCACCATTGAAGTGCTTATCCCCGACTTTCAGGGGCGCGCCGAATTGGTGGCAATGATTACGGAAACAGCCCCCGACATCATTTCGCACAACATGGAAACGGTGCGACGCCTCACCCCCGAAGTACGCAGCGCCGCCAAATACGACACCAGCTTGCAAGTGCTCCGGCAGATTGCCGCAAGTGGTATCACTGCCAAATCAGGCATCATGGTGGGCTTGGGCGAAACCGTCGACGAAGTAGAAGAACTTATGGACGACCTGCGCAGTGTGAACTGCCACATCCTTACAATCGGACAGTATCTGCAACCCGATCGCCTTCACTATCCGGTGAAAGCATACATCCATCCCACACAGTTCAAAGCCTACAAAGCAAGTGCCTTGCAGAAAGGATTCAGCCAAGTGGAAAGCGGTCCGCTGGTGCGTTCTTCCTATCATGCCGAGAAACACATCGGCAACGACAAAAAAGAAAAAGATTGATTTCAAACAAAGTTGCAACTATATTTGTTACATGAATAACAATTCAACGGTATGAGTAAATCATTATTATCGTCGCACTACAACACGACGCTGGGGTTCATCCCCATTGTGATTACGTTTCTATTATGCAGGTGGTTCTCCGAAGAGATTGCCACCTATATCGGTACCGCCGTAGGTATAGTATATTGTATCTATGCACTAATTAGACCGCACAGCATCGTACGCTTGCTGCTCTACAGCACCACAGTCATTCTGCTACTGTTCTCGCTGTTTGTTTCTCACATCACCAACACTTATTTTCTGGAGTATTACTATCTGCTTTTCATGGAGATAGTCGTACTTATTCCGCCAGCCGTTTTGCTGATCTTAAACAATAGATTCAACGAAGCCCATCGCAGGAATAACCCTGATAACCAAAATGACCCCGATAGTCTAAATGACTACGATGATCAAAGTGACTACGATAGTCTAAGTGACCCTGTGAGTAAAAAAGAAGACCGACAATTCAACCTTATGCGAAGCGCGTTGGCAGCCATCGTGTCGGCACGCATTGCACTCATACTGGGAATCATCCACCTCTTGATAGTGGGCATCACTCTGCTGGTGAGCTATCCGCCAAGCAGTCATACCATGTACTGGCTGTTTCGCTTCTCACCATTTGCCGTGTTTGTGCTGAGCATCTTGCTCAACCAACTCGCCATAGGCTTCTTCAACTACCTGATGAATCGCTTCCCCTCCATTACCGTCGTAAACGAAGAGGGCGATGTGATAGGCAAAACATCGGGGATGAACATCGTTACGGAAAAGCCCGACTGTATCATAGCCTACATCCGCATAGCCTTGGTTTGCAACAACATGTTCTATCTGGGACCACAAGTACACTATGCGGAAGAAAACAAAATCGACTTGACTATAGGCGACTACGTGAGCTACGGCAAAGGTTTGGAAGAGAGTGCCACACGCTTGGCAGAAAAGTGCACCCGACATAAGTTAGACGTGAAATATGTGTGCAAATACCGTTTTGAAACCGACGAAGCCAATCAGTTGAACTACCTCTTTTGGATAAACATCGACGACGAAAATCTGATAGACAAAACATATAGACCCGAAGCCAGACTATGGACTATGTACCAGATTGAACAAAGTCTGGGCAAAGGATTTTTTAGTCGCAGCTTCGAAATAGAGTACGAAATACTTAAAAAGGAATTACTTAATATCCCCAACGAAGAATGATACATACACGTGCCGAACAACTGGAAGCCTTCGGTCGCTTCCTCGACGTATTGGATGAATTACGCCAAAAATGCCCGTGGGACCGTAAACAAACCAATGAGAGTCTGCGTCCCAACACCATAGAAGAGACTTACGAACTGTGCGATGCACTGATACGCGACAACAATGCGGAAATCTGCAAAGAGCTGGGCGACGTGTTGCTGCACGTAGCGTTCTACGCCAAGATTGGCGACGAAAAAGGCGCCTTTGACATAAAAGATGTGTGCGACCGCTTGTGCGAAAAGCTTATCTACCGCCACCCACACGTATTCGGTAACGAAAAAGCCGAAACCGCCGGCGAAGTGGTGCAAAACTGGGAACAACTGAAGTTGCACGAAAAAGGGGGCAATAAAAGTGTGCTCAGCGGTGTTCCGGCAGCACTCCCCTCGCTCATTAAAGCTTATCGCATACAAGACAAAGCACGCAATGTGGGCTTCGATTGGGAACAACGCGAACAGGTGTGGGACAAAGTGAAAGAAGAGATTGGAGAGTTTCAGGCAGAAGTAGCCGGCATGGACAAAGAGAAAGCCGAAGCCGAATTTGGCGACGTACTGTTTAGCCTCATCAACGCCGCCCGCCTCTACAAAATCAATCCCGACAACGCATTGGAGCATACCAACCAAAAGTTTATCCGCCGGTTTAACTACCTCGAAGCGCACACCATAAAAGAAGGAAAAAGTCTGCACGACATGACGCTCCAAGAGATGGACGTACTATGGAACGAGGCGAAAAAGTTCGAAGCGTTGTAGTGTGTCGGGGATAGTAGCCCGCATTAATACTTCACCGTCATCTCCGTCCACACAGGCAAATGGTCGCTAAAACCGCCCTCGTAACGCACCCCGTTATAAGTGCGCAACGGCTGTTTGCCGCCATACTTCAGGTCGTCGCCCAACAGAAAAGGTGCCGCAAAGATGTGCCCGCCCGTCGGCACCATACGAACGGCACCCCCGTCGTCAAGCAACAAAGTAGAGACGATGATATGGTCGATTAACTCCCAATGCCCTTGATATTTATAACTTCCTTCATCGCGACGGTGTGCCACAATGTGGTGCATGTCCGACTGTTGAAAAGCGTCACAGGTTGCATTGAAATCCCCCATTACGAGCAGATAAGGATGCCGGCGAATGCGAAAAAGCGAGTCCGTCGCCCCCTTCAACTGTGCCATAGCAAGTTGCCTGAAAGGTTCGCTCTCTTTAGCACCCCCCACTCGCGACGGAAAGTGACAGACAAACAAATCCAAGGTATCGCCACTAAGCAACTGCCCCGCCGCATGAAGAATGTCGCGCGTAGCACGAAACTTCCTCTTTCCGTCTGTACGCGGTATGCGAATACTTTCCCAAGAAATCAGTTTGAACAAATCGCGCCGGTAGAGCAAAGCCACATCTACTCCGCGCGCATCAGGCGACGAGGTCATCACATAACGATAGCCCGCTTCGCGCAAAGCCGAACGTCGCGTAAGGTCGCGCAGCACCGTATCGTTTTCCACCTCTTGAAGTCCCACCAAAGCAGGCATTTCGCTGCCACCTACCGCTGCAATCACCTTGGCAACGGCATCGAGTTTGTGCCGGTAACGAGTATAATTCCAATGCCGGACGGCACGGGGAAGAAACTCCTCATCGTTTTTCAATGTGTCGTGCCTACAATCGAACAGATTCTCCACATTGTAACTCATCACCCTGAATGTAAGCGTATCTTGCGCGTAAATCACCGCGCGGGTGCACAGCATCAGCCAGACGATTGTCGTGCCGACTCTTATTCTTTGTCGCATCTTGGTACTATTTAAGGGGGCGAAGATACAAAAAACGAGAAGGCGATACGAACATTATCATAAGGTATCGGGAATAGTAAGCGTTTCCACAGAGGCGTATTGTGCGATAAATTAGAGTTTACGTGTATGGTTGTAGCGTGCCGCGCGCAGCCCAAGTGGTTGCCAGTAGTATCTTAAACTCCTCCCCTTCTTTAGAGGGGAGGTTTTTGTAATGTTAGACTAATGGGTGCTTAGATATCTCACTGTTGATATCTTTCTTTGCGAGTTCTCCTCGAAAAACCTCAACTTCGTTTTTATCGTAGCGAGGACCAAAGCGTACTTCTTCTACGTATTTTTGCATATCCACATTATATTCCATATACCACTGCTTATAATTTTCCGTTGGATATACTTCTTCATCTTTTATACTTTTAACAACGATGATACGACATTCCTGCTCTTCCTTGAAAGCAACATGTTTGGTAAGGTAACGAAGATTAAGTAATAGTTTGCTGACGATAGCAGGTTCTAACCCTGTCGATTTTTCACGAAGTTCATACAAACCGTCTTGCACTTGTGTCAAAACATCATTTATATACTCGTGATAACCTTCTATCTGTTCCTGAGACTTATCTCGATAAAAAGTATAATCTTCTTTGTGTCCCACCGAAATCAATTGATATGTTTCCGGATCAATGTAAATACAGCGGAATAAAGCAGACCGCTCATCCTGCGATTTATTTTTATTCATCATCTCCGAAGACATCATCAGTTGGTCAGTAGGCGCTTTTATTTCAGGTGCAAAGAATTCACGGTTTACAGTGATGCTTACGCCTGTTCCCTCACGACCGTTTTCTTTACCATATAGTCGAAATTGATTAAGACAATCTTTATTAAAGTTGAAACTGATGGACAATGCCCGATAGTCTCCTTCTTCTATATCATTCACACAGTTTTTGTCTTTATACAAGTATCTCATAAGTACTTGTCCTTCGGTTGCATCATTGGAGTGCACAACCGAATGCATACGTATCGGTGAAGGATTATTATCTTTTGACGGAAGCAATAACTTCCGCATTGTATCTTTCGACGTATAATGCGAAGCCGTTGCTTCTTCTTTTATTTTTACATGAAGAATATTCAGTAAACTATGTACTTGAATATAAAAGTCCTTATACTTTTTCTTTTTCTCTATATTGTTCTTGATAGCATCGTTGAAAAACTCGTCTTTATCTATCATAGAATCTACCATTTGCTGTTCTGCTTCTTTGGGTAGTCCGAGCGTTAATATATGAAATAGACTCTTTCCCGCAGCGAAGAAATCTTCTCCAGCTTTATCATATTGCTTTGTAAGGATATAAGATTGCCCTCGCGAATAATAGATTGCTTTATCTGCTTTTAATTCTATCGCCTTGTCATAGTAGGTTATTGCTTCAGCGTAGCGGTGCATAAGACTTAAGAGGTTACCCTTAAGATTCCATGCCTGATAGTCCGCAGGATTAATTTCAATAGCTTTATCAGAGCAAGTTATAGCTTCATCATAACGCTGAAGATAAGCTAAGGCGATGCCCTTATTATTCCATAGCTGATAGTTCGTAGGATTCGTAAGATTATTTTTAATAACCTTGTCATAGCAAACTATCGCTTCATCATAACGCTGAAGATAAGCTAAGGCATTACCCTTATTTTTCCATGCCTGATAGTCCGTAGAATTAATCTCAATAGCTTTGTCAAAGCATGCTATCGCATCCTCATAACGTTGAAGATTACCTAAAACACAACCTTTAATAGTCCATATTCTATAGTCCTTCGGCTCAATCGCAATAGCTTTGTCATAGCAAGCTATCGCTTCCTCATATTTACCGCTACTAAACAGTTGGTAACCTTCTTCGAACCACTCCTTTGCTGTCTTTGTTGTTTCCATGACACTTACAATAATTATTATCTTGCACAAAGATAACTATTCCAAAAATAAACCCACACAAAAGAAGAAACAAAACGAAAGCATTTACCTGTTTCCCGTGACACTTTTTCACCTTTACAAGCTTTTCGCTAACTCGTACTTTGCAGAAAACAGCTGCTCAGACAGCAGATAATGCACTGCGAACGGGTAGTTGATTTGTTGCAAACCGGAAAACAACGAATCAACTCGGCGGAAACAACAAATCAACTGCACGGAAACAACGAACTGTCGGCGCGGAAACAACGAATCAACTGCGACCTTAAGAAATTATCTCGGCAAGTTAAGCTGTATATTCCGGCAGATTGTTGCGTTATCTCGGCAAGTTATCGCGCTAACTTGCCGGGATAATTTCATCAGCATCCTTTTTGAAGCGTTTTTTCGCGCTGAACACGCTTTTTGTTTTTTGACATTATTTACTCATATCTTTCTGTAAGTATGCACATTAAGCTACTATTTTTACATAGTTTAACGCGCTATACGCCCACGAAAGTCACCAAGCCGTACCTTAGCCCGGAAAACAGCCGTTTTTCGAGGCTTCGTTTAACAATTTGACAATATGACAAAGTGGAGCTTCACTAAAAAGCCGCTTACGTTGTTGTAGACGAACATAGAAATTTTCCAAAGCGCCTCTCCTCCTTGCGTATTGCAAAGAAACTGTTTACATTTGCACAGGCGTAAGCCTGACTATAACGCAAGAAACATGGGAAAATACATTAATCCGTTTACGGACTGGGGGTTTAAAAGAATCTTCGGACAAGAGGTCTCAAAAGATTTACTGATAGAGTTCTTAAACAGTTTGCTCG
>JAISHU010000140.1 GCA_031262385.1 Mediterranea sp. (in: CFB group bacteria) | reverse complement strand
ACGAATAGTAAGTAGACCTCACATCGCATCCTACATGCAATCCCTGCAAATTCCCCCCAAAATAGGCATCTTTAAAGTAGGGGTCGGCTTTACTGTCAGGGTCTTTCGACTTTTGAGGGACACCGGATATGATAGGGTCGTTGTCCAAAGTACGGTCGGGGTCTACTTCGTCGTATATAATAGCCGGCGTATTGTTCCAACCGGTATCGTGTCGGGTAACCAACGGTTCTCCATTGGCTCCGGCAAAGATGGTATTATAAGATGTGTTACTCGACGTGTACTCATCGAACATCAGTAACACACCCCCTTTATTGATATAATTCTTGAGGCGGGTGGCGTTATTGGTTGAGATAGCACCCGTCGCTCCTATGATGATAATATCAGCATTGGCAGTTTCAATAAGCTTGCCACCGTTTGTGTTATCATCGGCAACTCCGAATGCTCCTCCGCTAACGATGGTTAACTCTTGTACGGGCACAGAACCCGTAAGCGAAAAGTTCGGATTAAGTCCGCCTATCTTTCCTACCAAGAATTGATTCGAATGGGTAGTTCCGCCGGCACAATACTCATTGCCGCCATACACCAAAATCTTCTTGGGTTTAAAGCCTATCACCACCTGCACCTCTTTTTCGCAAGGAAACTTCACTGCATCGGGGGTAGCCGTGCTGTTATTATACTTCAGATGCAGTTTTACTACACCGGGCACCATGGGCTTTGTGGCGTATGCCTGCAAAGTAACATGTTGCAGGGGGGTACGGGTAAAGACACCCTTGCCGCTGAAGTATAGTCCGTTTACCGTATCGGTGGCTATCATCCACTCTACACCCAAAGCCTCGTCGCTGATGTTGCCAAGGTCGAGTTCAAGGAAGTGTTCGTTGGCATTGGGGATGGAATCTATCATGTAGTTACCAAAGAGGTATTCTTTTTTGAAACAGATGGTGTAGTCCATGGGCAATGGCGGCTGTGTTACGGTAACAACGCCCACGATGTCGCCTGCCTTGAAGTTCAGCGGGTCGTTTAGTTCGGCGCCCGTATTGTTGGAGGGTGCACTGAAGGTGAGTACGCCGTTTATCGTAGGATACCCGTGCTTGTCGGTGCCGGCGACGGTTTCTACCTGGTCGAACCGGATGCTGTCGGGCTTTGCCTTGTCCCATGCCCAACTTATCAGTTCGCCGGGCAAGTTGGTTTTGTACTCCACGGTACGGTCTGCGCTGGCTTGTGCCGGAAGCCGCACTTGGCGGGGCGATACTTCAAAGTAGTAGTTGCCCGACACCCAGAGGTCGGAGTTGTCCTTGTCGTTCCACGGCAATACGTTGTAGATAAGGTCGGCATCGTCGGCATTCAGTGCATCGTCGGGCGTATTGAGTCCGTCGCTGTTCACCTTGGTGATGCTAAAGATGTAGCGGTAATTGCGCAGCACCTGTCGGTGTGTTTGGTCGCTATTGTATCCCATATCCATGCGGTAGTAGCCTACGTGTCCCGTTGTATGCTCCTTGATACCCACTACTATAATGGTGGTTTGGGCTGTGTTGTCGGCACTGTTTTCGGGGATATAGATTTGCTCCACGAATCCGCGGGTAGCGACCGTGGTATATTCGATGCCGTTATCGTCTTTGGAAGTGCCCGGATTCAGCAGATTGGCATCGCCGGGGATGCTTGCTTTTTTAGCGATGACGTTTTCTACGGCACCGGTTTGACTGTTCTTGCTGACGGTGTAGTTGCCCTCCAAGGGAATGACATAGCCTTTGTCGCGGGTGCGATACACATGTACCGACTCCAGCGAATAGTTGCTCAGTCCTTGGTAGCTGCCGTTGCTCAGTCCCGAAGTGGCATTGTACACAAAGCCTACATCGAACCGTGCCAAGGCGCGCAACATCTTGATGTCGGTAATGCCTCCGCCGAACGAATTGCCCGTTATCACGCCGAAGTCGCTTTCGCCCCACATGGGTATGTAGTCCGAAGGCATCTTATCGACACCAAAAGTCAATGCCTGTTGCACTTGGGCTTTGGTTTTTCCGTACAGCGGATACCCTACGCTGCCGCCACAGTTGGCTATTACCATTACGCTATACTGTTCGCCGTTGTGCGACTTCAGCAGTTTCACGGTAGTAGAATAAACGCCTTTGCTGCCTACGACCTTCGTAGCTTCGGCTTGGTACGATAGTGTTTCGGTGGTGGTACCGTCTTCTGCCGTGTTACGGCGGAACACCAGTACCGAAATATCGTCGATGCCGGCTTCGTCGGTCACATTAACGGCGCGACCGGTTGCCGAACCTGTTTCGGGGCGACCTGCTTGCAAGGTTAGCGTAACGTAAGCATTATCGCCGTCCGGACAACTGCCGGTGGTGTACTCGTCGACGCAACCTTGTAACGACAAGGTTGCAACGACGAGCGAAGCAATACACCAAACATCCAAAAACATCCTTATTTTCATATGTTGAAATCTCATTATTATATACACTTGAATAGCTTCTTACTTCTCCCACGAAGAATAGTCGTCGTTGCTTACAATGTTGTTGGGTCCGTGGAACTCGGCATAATCTATTGCCCAGTGCATGGCATTGGCAAAGAACAGCGAGTTGTAAGCTCCGCCACTTGCGTAGTAGGGGTTGACTGCCGGTTTTTTGTTAGAAAGATAGAACGGACAGATGGTAGTCGATACCACATTATCGCCACGCGACAAGAAGCCGCCGTCGCCTACGAACAGTATGCCTTTATCGCGACTGCGGAAGATGGTGACTGCGCCCGATGTGCTATACGTGTTACCGGTGCCCGTATAGACTACCACCTTACCAAGGTCGGCACCCTTTACGGCAGTGGTGGTCGAAGCATCTTCGCCCCACGACTTACTCCACAACGCACCAAAAAGCCCGTTCATGATGTAGTCTTTATCGGTTGGCGTAGGCTCCGTACCTCCTTGGGAGGGCATGCCGTACATCGTACCGGGACCGCCGGCGGCACTCACAGATAACGAGCCGGCAATGTCGCCCCATGCCTGCTTCACGTTATCCGCAGCATACGAGGGGGTGAGGTAATCGGTAAACATGATAACCACGCCACCTTTATTGATATAGTTCCGTACGGCGGCTCCCGTTTCCGCGGTCGAGAACCGGAAGTCGAATCCCAGAATGGCAATATCGGGAATGGGGTCGGTACTTAACGCTTTGATAAACGGGTGTTCCGTGGTTGTCATTACTTCGCCGGCGGGGGTAGAGGTTTTAATCCATTGGCGTACCAACGCCTCTATCGGCACCGTACCGTTCAGTCCGAAGTTGGTCGGTTCGTCAAGCATCTTCTTAGACCAACTGGGGCCTGCACTTCCGGCGTAACCGTAGTAACCGTCGTACGAAGCAAACGTGACAAACGTTTTGGCACGATAGCCCACCAACACACGCACTTGCTTGGCGTACACCGACGGTTGGTCGGAACCCAACATCTGTCCTTCGGTAGCAATCGTAAAGAAGTTATATCCTGAGTTGATGGGGCGGCTGTTGGCATCGGGATTCAGACGAATCTCGAAATAGGTGTAATTGCCTTCGTCTTTCGTCCACGTAGCATCTTTGGCAAAAGAGCCTTCTGCCGAGAAAGAGTAGTTGTTCACGATGTTGGTATGGATATTGTAACGAAACTTCTCCAGATGCCGATAATCGTCGTGCTTCATGGTTCGGACGGTTACCGTCATATAGTGTACCCCCGTTATAAGCGGGTGCCGGTCGGTACGAGCAGGTGCGGTGTACTTCATGTCGGGCAGATACAAGCCGTGTACTTTGGCATCGGTAATCTCGTAATGTTCGCGCGCCTTATCCTGACGTACAATCAGTTGAAACGTTTCGATGGGCGATACCGTTACATTGAACAGTGTCTCAATCACATCATCGGTATCGTTGTTCGCCTCAGCGGTAAAGGTAATCAGGTGTCGTTGGGTGTCGACGGTGGCGGTCACCGGATAATTGCTGTTGGCAGCCGTCTCTACCCGCCGGATGTCGGCATCGCTAAACGAAGAGACGTTGGTGTAGTAGGTCACCGACTTGGCGTGACTTGCCAACGACAGTTCGCCCGAAAGCGTTATTTCTTTTTGTGTCTTAAAGTAATAGCCGCCCGACACATAGCCGCCGGTATTGGTTTGGTCGTCCATTTTCACGGTCCACTGCACGTTCCACGGGTCGGACGAAGCCGCCTTTTCAGGCGTGCCCCAACCTTCGCCCGTGAACTGTTTGATAAGCAGTGTATATTTATGATTGCGCAACACATCCCAGTGTTTGGCATTATCGTTCGTAGGTTGCAAGTCCAGCCGGTAATAGCTCGGCGCATTGCCTTTGTAGCTGATGCCTGCCACCAGCAAAGTAGGTGTTTTGCCGTCCTTGCCCATTGCCTCATTTTCGGGTACGTAGAGAGAGCGTACGAGGCTGTCGCCCGTGATAGAGCCGGAATAGTCCACTCCGTCGGTATTCACGCCTGCATGGTCGGGCACCGACGGCGTGGTTACCGTGCTCCCTTCGAGCGAAGCCGGTATCAGGTAACCTGTGGTGCGGTTGTTGTACAGATAGACTTTTGTGAGTTTGTAATCGCTGCCAAGCGGCGTAGCCATTTTGAGGTCGATACGTGCCACAGCCCGCATCAGTTCTACCGGTGCCGCAACGAGGTTGTTCTTACCCGGCACAATCGTAAACGGGACACTCTCGCCCCACAAAGGCAGTGTGCCGTCGGCAATGTCGTAGCCATTCGGTGTGCCGAACAACAACGCCTGTTGTACGTCGCTTTTAGACATGCCCTCTTTGAGCAGGGCAAGGTTGTTTACGGTGTCTACATTGGCAATAAATGCCACGTCGTAGGTATCTGACGGCGATTCGGACACTTTCATTTTCAGCGTGACGCTGTTGTCGGTATGTTGCTTGACGAATGCCCGATATTGATACTTACCGGTATGGTCGAACACCAGCGCACACAGTTTGGTTACGGATGCTTCTTGTGCGCCGGTAAGTGCGGCACGCGAAGTTGCGGCGGTAATACCCGTCACCGACACGTCGAAGGTGGCAAGCGTCTCGTTGCCGGCAGTACCCGACGTTGCGGGGCTGTCCAACTCTTGCACACACGAGGTTATGAGCAACGTCGCCGTTATCCCCACCCCCAAGGAGTGCATTAATCTACTAATCTTCATATCGTTATTTTATTTTTGTTTACAGGCAAATCGTTTCGTATGCGGTTACTCCACTCCGCCTTCTATCAGATTGGGTATCCAGTCGAGCACCGACAAGGTTGCCACAATTTCGGCGGGATTGTTTTCGGGTTCGGGTGCCAAGTGTTCCATGCCGAATGCCAGATTACCGATGCGGTAGGTGTAGCCGGCACGAAGTTGTTTTACCTCTTCGCCCGTTTCGGCTACTTTGAAACTGCGTACCGTGAGATACATGGGTCCGGGAATCACGTTGGTTTGTCCTCCGCTCTCTATGGCAATGTCTCTCAGTTTGAGTACGATGTGCGGAATGACGCTCTGTACATCGTCGTTTATGGTGGTGCCCACGGCTCCTTTGTCTGCCGAGAGAGGTGCCACGTAGTAGCCCCAGTAAGTGCCCTCTTTGGGAGCGAACGACGGCTGGGAGTTAGAGGTATCGAACAGATCGGCATATGCTGCGGGGTACGACGAGGGATTGAGCCAGACAGAGCCTGTGCCGATGTTGCTGCCATAGTTTAATATTTTGCCGGATGCGGTAGGTACGGTGAGGCTGTCCAATGCCAATTGGGTATAGGTGTTGTTGATAAAGATGCCGTCCAACTTAAATTGCTTGATGGGCATTTTTACCAATCCCACGGGTGGGTTGGCGGGGTCAATCTTGGCGATTTCCATGCGTGCCATGGCAGGAACCAGTTCGATGTTTTCGCTGATGGACTTACCCGCTTCGATGTCGCTGAAATCCACCTTTTTCACGCCATAGGTATTTACCAGTGTGGCATCGGTTTGGTTTTGCGCCTGCATGTCTATCATCACCTGTTTTTGCAGCTCGGTTTCGGTGTAAACCGTCGTTACTGCGGGCGACGTCTGTGTATGGGTGGGATAACCGATTACATACACGCGGTTTACGCTCGAAGGGATGTTTTTAAAGATCGCCGTGTGGTTATCGTCGAGCTGTTGCGCCTCGCTGTGCAGCACATTTCCATTGAGGCAGAACACCGCCCAGATGCTCTTCACTACGGGCAGTCGGTCTTTTGCCGAGGGCATTTCGGCACGCGTTTGTGCGTTGCCTTGCGAGCCGGTGCGGGTTTGACTGACCGATATGGAGAGCAGCACTTCCGTATCGTTGCCGGTGAGGTCGTTGTTGAGGTCGTTGTTACAACTTGAAGGTACGATGCATCCCAAGCACCATGCCACACACATCAGCCCTATATATGTTAGCTTTTTCATCTTTTTCATCTTCGTGTTATGTCGAAACTATGTATTGGGAGTCACCACAAGCTCTTTCCAAGGCAGGGGTGATACCGTAACCACTACATCCTGCCCCTCTTTTTTCAGTTGGTACGTGACATAGATGGTTATCTCTTTTTGAGACTCTATCCGGAAATCGGGATGGTCGTTGATGTAATCTTTCAGTACGGTAGTCGCCAATATATGGTCTTGTTTTGTGTTGTCGACGAGGTTGATTACTACCGGATTGTCGTTGTCCATGCGGTGAACCGAGGTACGCGACACAAATATCCGGCGTGCTCTTGCTTGTGGTTCGATTTGTGGCTCCCATGTGGGATAGAAGTTTCGTTCTGCGGTATCGATATCTTTCATATCGAAGTCGTACACCTCGCCGGGGAGATGGTTGATGCTCACAAAAGGTATCTCGTCGGTTCGGGTAACGGACGACATTTCCGGAAATACGCCGGCATCGTCTATCACGGCTACTTCGAGATTGATGTGTGCAGGTTCAAAATGCACAAGGGCACGATTGGTGTCGGCAACCACTTCGATTTGAACGTTGGCGTATGTCAAAGAGTCGTCGGAGGCTATCCGTACCTGCTCGTCGAACAGATGCGAATTGTACACTTCCCGAACTTCCCAATCTATTTTGGTCTTGTCGTAAGCATTTCCCCAAAAGGTAGCCCGATAGTTACCCATGGGCAAACGGGTTTTCATTCCCGGATAGTAGGTCACATCGCCAAAGGGGTCTGTTATCGAGTCTACTACCAGTGAATCTTTATCTATCTGCCTGCTTTCCACCAATGTACCATCCATCCTATAGATACCCACATTGACGCGGCTTATACGATTTAAAAAGGTCGCCTTGCTCCCGTTGTAGGGATAGTCGAAGCGCAATATTACTTCACCGTCGGCGGGTGGTGCCGGACAATCTGCAAGGTCGTCGTCGATATTGCAGCCAACCAAGAAGGTCGACATTAGAATAAATGAATAGATTGTTCTCAGCAGTTTCATTGTGAACGGGTTTTATCTGATTTATTGTAAGAATCTGTTTTGATTTTATTGAAATAGATTCTAAAACCGGAGATGGAACAAGGGGACAAAAAAACCGGGGAAGTTAGAAGCTACACCCCTGTTCCACCTGCCGGTTATTAGAAGCTGTTTTCAATAAGAATCCAAACAGCTTTTTACAGGTTAGGAGTTACTTCAATGCCTTTCCAAACGATAGGCGTAACGATCACGTCTACGGAGATTGTGTCTACGTTAGGGTCTTCGTGTACGGTGCTCTCGGATATTTTAAAGCTACCTGCCTTTGTCTTGATTACATAGCCGCCAACGATCGAGCCGATTTCGGTATCGGTTCCCTTATTGTTGAAGTTGAACGAGTGGGCGGTTACATACCAGATTTTACCTTCGTAGTAGTTGATGTCGGTTTGCGACGAACCGGCTTTCAGTTTCACGTTGTTAATCTTGATGATGATACGGGGAACTGCGCTACCCGTAGTAGAAGAGAAGTCAAAGGATTCGCCTTTGTAGGGTTGTGCAAATACATAGTACCCCCAAACGCCTTCCGTAGGAGCGGCTACTTGTGCGGTACCGCCGATAGGTGCACCCGACGACCAAGAGCCTTTGTCGAAGATAGCGCCTGCCCATTCGTTGACGTAATCGACATCCATCTGAGCGGCGACTTTGGTAAGCTGTTTCACATCGCCCAATGTACCGCTGATAGAAGCGTTCTTATAGAAGCCGTCCATATAGACACCTTCCACATCGAACGATTCGAACATGCCGTCGGCAGTAAGGTCGGTTACTTCAAAGCGAGCTACGGTAGGAGCGATGGTATCTTTAGCAATAGCATCCGCACTTTTGCCCGAAGCGGCAACAATGTCGGCTACGCCAAAGATGTTGATAACCCCTTCGCCCAGTTGTGTACCGGCAGCCAATCCGTTGCCGCCCGTTGCATCTTTATCGGCTACAAGGGCTTGGAAGTTGGTACCTACCACAGGAGTCACATTCGTGTTGGCAACGGCATATACCTTTTTAGAGTCGCCCGATACCTTAACCGTGATGCCTTTTTGCAATTCTTCAACGGTATAGTCGCCGGGAGCGGCAAATGCGGCTGTCACCGTTCCGCCTGCATTGGTAAATACCAAAGTCACTTTGTTGAGCGTTAACTCTTTACCTGCATTAATGGCAGCTCCCGCCGTTCGGGTCTGTGCCATGGTAGGTATGTTAAGCTTCAAGGTAACTTTTTGAGTGTCGCCACTCACATTGATTTGGTTGTCGTCGTTCGAGCAACCGATAAACATGCCGGCAGTAAGCACTGCGGCCGTTACACACAAACTTTTAATTAGATTCTTCATTGTGTTTAATGTTAATGAATAAATGAATTATTAAAACCATATATTAATTTTTGTCTTAGAAACTGTTTTGAATTTAGTGCTCTTTGATTTGAGAGCTATTTTCGAGGATTATCTTTCTGTTTTAGGAGGAAGATAGCGAGCTATCTGACGAGTAAAAGAGGAAGATAAGACCGA
>JAISHU010000033.1 GCA_031262385.1 Mediterranea sp. (in: CFB group bacteria) | reverse complement strand
AAACCCCCAGTCTGTGAAGGGGTTAATAAATACACTCATATTTTCTTGTTTAGTTTACGTTGCTGCAAATATAAAGCTTATTTGTGATTTCGACAATGAACTGAGGCTTTTCTGTGCGGGTACAGTGTTCTGTGGTAAGCATCTCTGTAGAGGTGTAGGGTAGTGCACCGCCCTTATTAGCACATTAGCATATTGCCACATTATTATCAAAGTGTCAAAACGTCAAACGAACCCTCGAAAAACGGGCTTATTTCGGACTGAAGTACGGCTCGGTGACTTTCGTGCGCGTATAGCGCGTTAAACTATGTAAAAATAGTACCTTAATACGCATACTCACAGAAAGATATGAGGAAATTATGTCAAAATACTAAAAGCGCCTTCAGCGCGAAAAAACAGCTCCAAAAAGGACTTTATGAAATTATCTTGCCGAGTTAGCGCGATAACTTGCCGAGATAACGCAACAATATGCCGGGAAATACAGGCTAACTTGCCGGGATAATTTCGTAAGCCGGCAGTTGATTCGTTGTTTTCGCGTCGACAGTTCGTTGTTTTCGTGGAGATGATTTGTTATTTCCGCCGAGTTGATTCGTTGTTTTCACGGAGTTGGTTCATTAAGTAGCGGCGGATAATGCATAACGTGCGGTTTAAAGAGACGTTTTCCGCAAAGTGCGAGTTAGCTAAAAACGCGATATTGTGACATTGTGACGCCTAAATAGGATAGTTGATAACTCCGTGCTTATAACCGTTCGACATTAAAATCTACAGATGTGAATGCCTTCACCTAAACACTCATTCATCGGATTTCCTCTGCATAAAAACACCCTTCAACGAGCATAATTAACAATTATCAGATACTATTACACATTTGATAACGCTATTGGTTACAAAAGGGAACCTTCGAAATGCCTTTTACTACCTATTTTCGCAGCAGATTACTCACTCAAATTAGATACCATGACAACAACAAAACATCTTTTGTTTGCAACGTCACTTGTTTTGCTCTGTTACAGCGGTGCACTGCATGCTCAAGATTTCCAATTAACTTCTTCGGGCTACTTCAAAAATCAGGGAGTAGACGTAATGGCTTTCGACGACATCTATCCCGAAGGACATCAAGGGGGCGTATGTGTCATCATGAACGGTCATCGCGTGGCAACAAACGGAGACATCCGGCTGGAAGCAACACCGGGACAATGGCAGCCCGTGCCCAAACAACTGAAGCGAACACTCGATGCCAACAGCATCACCACCGAACTGTGCTACCCCGACTCTTCGAGGCATCTTACCGGTTTTAACCCGATGCTTTATCCCGACCTCAACTTCAACTATACCGTAAGGGTGGAAAGCAAGGGCAAAAGCATCGAAGTGATAGTCGACCTCGACCGACCCGTCCCCGCGGAGTTTATCGGCAAGGTAGGCTTCAACCTTGAGTTCTTCCCCGGCGCTTTGTTCGGAAAGCCGTGGATTATGGACAACCGGAGCGGTATCTTCCCGCAACAACCCAACGCACCCCTGCTTACCACACAACCCAACCACCTGCATGCGGGACACTTCCACAACGGACAGAGTCCGCTTGCCGACAAAGACCGCTTGATAGGAAAAGGATACAACCCCATTGTCGCCGACGATGTCATTGCCGAACCCTATGCCGTGGGTAAGAAATTCACCTCTCGTCCCGACGACCCGTACAACAAGCTCACCATCGAATCGCTAACCGGCGACTTGCAACTGTTCGACGGACGCATGAATCACAACAACGGCTGGTTTGTGCTGCGCAGCACCGTCGCACCCGGCGCCACGAAAGGTGCCGTGAGATGGATTATCACCCCCAACATCGTCGCCGAATGGATGTACCAACCGGTTATCCAAACTTCGCAGATAGGCTATCATCCGGCACAAGACAAAGAGGCAGTCATCGAAACAGATGTACGCGACGGGCGGAATGCCAACGCACAGATTATCCGCATCGATGCCGACAAAGAGAGCGTGGTAAAAACCGTTACTCCCACCGACTGGGGCAAATTCTTGCGATACAACTACCTGAAAGTTAACTTCACCGACATCACCGAGCCGGGTCTTTATAAGATAACCTACGGAGAGTCCTCCTCTCCCCTCTTCCGCATTGCCGACGATGTGTATGCACGCGGCGTGTGGCAGCCCGTACTGGAATACTTCCTGCCGGTGCAGATGTGTCACATGCGCGTTAACGAAAAGTACCGCGTATGGCACGACTACTGCCACATGGACGATGCTCAAATGGCACCAGCCTACAATCACATCGACGGCTACGACCAAAAAGAGGGCTTGTCGAAGTTCAAAGCGGGCGACATCGTTGAAGGAGTAAACATAGGCGGTTGGCACGATGCGGGCGACTTCGACTTACGCATCGAGTCGCAAGCCGGAGAAGCATATATCTTGGCACTTGCCTACGAAGCATTCCGTCCCGAGATAGACGCGACCGCCATCGACCAGATAAACCGCGTGACGGAGATACATCAGTCCGACGGCAAGAACGACCTGCTGCAACAGGTAGAAAACGGTGCCCTCACGGTAGTGGGCGGTTACTTGGCTTTGGGACGTTTGTACCGCGGTATCATCTGCAACGACCTGCGTCAGTACGTGCTTTTGGGCGATGCCGCTGCCATGACGGACGGCATCACAGGCAACGACGACGACCGCTGGATATTTACCGAAGACAATCCCGGACGCGAACTGGGTACCGCCTCCCAACTGGCTGCCGTATCGCGCGTGCTGAAAGGATTCAACGACACACTAAGCGTACACTGCCTCAATATCGCCCGCGAGATATACGACCGCACACGCGTGAATAACAACGGCGTGCTCTTCTCGAAGATACAAGCGGCTGCCGAACTCTATCTCGCCACCGGCGAACAACCCTACATGGAGTTCTTGCTGACCAACCAAGAGCTGATCGTTAAACAGGTGGGACGCGTAGGTTGGTACATGGCACGGGTGGAACAGCAGTTTGCACAACTCAAGAACAAAAAGGCAAAAGCATTCTCCACCGCCTTCCGCAAAGCACTGGCAGGCTACGAAAGAGAGCTTGACAAAGAGGTGAACGAAACGCCTTACGGCATTCCTTACCGTCCGCACATCTGGGGAGCCGGCTGGGACATACAACGCTTTGGCTTCCAACACTACTTCCTGACGACTGCCTACCCCGAGATATTCCCCAATGCACCGGTGTTCAATGCACTCAACTTCATCTTGGGATGTCACCCGGGCAGCAATCAAGCCTCTTTCGCTTCGGGTGTGGGAGCACAATCGGCTACCGTGGGCTACGGCTTGAACCGTGCCGACTGGTCGTACATTCCCGGCGGAGTCATTTCGGGTACGGCACTTATCCGCCCCGACTTCCCCGAACTGCTTACCTTCCCGTTCTTGTGGCAGCAAACCGAATATGTGCTGGGCGGAGGGTCGTCGCACTACATGTTCTTGGTGCTTGCCGCACAACAACTGCTTGAAAAAAGAGATAATTCACTAAATAATAACAATCAAAGAATGTAGCCTATGAAGTAATGTGCTAAAAACCGGGGTTATCTACGCTATATATTATATAAGGTGTAGATACAGATGTTTCACTTTCCAATTTTAATTAATTACGGGTTCCGCTCGTGGGACTCTCTTAAAATCTAAAAGTTTTATAGTATGAATTTAACAGCTAGAAAAACACCATTGATGATAGGACTATGCTTATCCTTACTTGTCAATGGTATTTCGGTACACGCCACCGTTCCGGAGGCAACCGAAATCACCCAGCAATCCAGAAGAATCAGCGGTACGGTAATCGACCAAAACGGCGAGCCGGTTATCGGAGCCAACGTTCGCGAAAAAGGAACGACAAACGGCGTTATCACCAACATCGACGGTGAGTTCGCTATAAACGTTCCTACGGGAGCTACCCTTGAAGTTTCCTATATAGGATTCATTACTGAAAGCGTTAGAGTAGCCTCCGGCTCTATCATTCAGGTTGTACTGAGAGAAGACTCGCAGTCACTGGAAGAGGTGGTGGTGATTGGCTACGGCGTACAGAAGAAGAAACTGGTAACCGGAGCAACCGTACAGGTAAGTGGCGACAACATCCAAAAGATGAGTAGCCAAAATGCCTTTAGCGCACTGCAAGGACAAACTCCCGGTGTAAACATCACCCAAAGCTCCGGTATGCCGGGCGAAGGTTTCAAGGTAAACATTCGTGGTTTGGGTACCAACGGCAACTCCAGTCCGCTCTACGTGGTGGACGGAATCTCTCACGGAAACAGCGGTGACGTGTTGAACAATCTCAACCCGAACGATATTGAATCGGTAGACGTACTCAAAGATGCCGCTTCGGCTGCTATCTACGGTTCGCAAGCTGCCAACGGCGTTATCCTTATCACCACCAAGCAAGGTAAAGCCGGTAAAATCACCCTCTCGTACGACGGCTACTACGGCGTTCAGAATATCCAAAGACGTCCGGCTTCCCTCACCGCCGCACAATATATACTGATTAACAACGAACGCGACTTCAACGACGGCACCACCACACCGTGGCAAAACATTCCCCAATACATCTACAACGCCGCGCTGAACGACACGTGGAAAGGTACCGACTGGATTAAGGAGATGAGTAACGAGAACGCTCCTATCCAAAACCATTCGCTCAACCTGAGCGGCGGTAGCGAGATTTCGCGCTTCACCCTGAGCTTTGCCTACAACGACCAAGAGGGTATTCTGGGTAAGCCCGTGGCACTGCACGCCAACCGCTATACGTTCCGCATCAACTCCGACCATGTGCTCTACAAAGTGAAAAACATGGACGTGATTAAGATTGGCGAGAACCTCACTTATACCAAACGCGACCGCACCGGTATTGCCGGAGGTAACCGCTACTGGAACGACGTACACGACGCAATGGCAATGACTCCCCTACTCCCCATGTGGGACACTTTCGGCGAAGCAGCCAACTTGGGCGTTAACACCGGCGAATATTATTTGGGCGATGCCATGATTCGCGACGGATGGACCTTCGAACAGTCGAAAGTCTACAACCCTATTGCGCAAATGCAATATAGCTCGCGCGGACAGAATTTGTCGCAGAACTTCAACCTCTATACCAACGTCTATGCCGAGGTACAGCCTATCAAAGGCTTGAAGTGGCGTTCGGTGTTCAACTACAGCCAGAACGCTTGGAACTACAAGAGCTACAACCAACCCGTGTACCTGAATCCCAATAGCGACCGTTCTGCCGTGGACAACGTAAGTCAACAAGGCGGTATGGGCTACAGTTGGGGCTGGGAAAACACTCTGAACTATGTGTTCCGTGTAAACGACCTGCACAACATCGACGTGCTGGTGGGACACAACATGGGACGCTGGGGCTATAGCATGAGCCTCAACGCTTCGGACTCTAACACCTACTTCCCCGGTTTGTGGGATTATGCCATGGTGAACAACAGTCCGCACAACACCACTGCAGGAACCGGTTCTTACGGTGGTAGCATCGGTAATCTCGGCGTGCGCGAATCGGTATTCGGTCGTGCTATCTACAACTACGACGAGAAGTACCTCTTCACCGCCATTATGCGTGCCGACGGCAGCTCCAACTTTGCCAAAGGAAAACGTTGGGGTTACTTCCCCTCGGTATCGGCAGGGTGGGTTATCACCAACGAACCGTTTATGGCAGACTTGGCAAGCAAAGGCTTGGACTTCTTCAAACTGCGTGCCAGTTGGGGACAAAACGGTAACGACAACACCGGTTCGTTCCAGTGGCTGACCCGCGTGGCTACCACCAGCGACTTCCAATACTACTTCGGCAACAAAAACACGGCTACCGACGGTGCCGTTGCCGACCGCCTCAGCAACCCCGATCTGACGTGGGAAACTTCCGAACAGTTGAACATCGGTTTTGATGCCCGCTTCCTCAATCAACGCTTGGGCGTCAACTTCGACTACTATGTAAAGACTACCCGCGACTGGATTACCACTCCGCCCACACTGGCTTCGTACGGTGCCGGTGCTCCCTCCGCCAATGGTGGTGACGTGGAAAACCGCGGTGTGGAAATAGCCGTGACATGGAACGACCGCATCAACAAAGATTTCAGCTACGGCATCAGCGTCAACGCTTCGCACAATAAGAATAAGGTAACCCGCATGAACAGTGCCAACCCGTTTGTAAACGGCGAAGCCAACATCTTCGGACAAGGTACCGACTTCATTTCGCGCTACGAAGTGGGCTTCCCCATGGGCTTCTTCTACGGCTACAAAACACAAGGCATCTTCCAAAACGCTGCCGACGTACAGAAATATCCTTATCTGCAAGGCGTAGTAGCACAACCCGGTGATGTGATTTTTGTGGATATCAACAACGACGGCACCATTACCGATGCCGACAAAACCATGATGGGTAACCCCAATCCCTCTTGGATGGGAGGTATCAACCTCAACTTCCAATACAAAGGGTTCGACTTTATGTTAAGCGGTGTGGGTGCGTTCGGCTTCCAACTGGCACGTTCGTATCGTTCGTACATGGACAACACCTACGAAAACTACACTGCCGACATCTTGGAACGCTGGCACGGCGAAGGCACTTCCAACAAGTTGCCACGCATGACATCGGGTAACAATCCCAACTGGGCACGTATGTCCGACATCTGGTTGTGGGACGGCGATTACTTCCGCATCCAAAACGTAACCGTGGGCTACGACTTCAAGAAGTTGCTACCGCAGTTACCTTTCGGCAAAGTCCGCTTATACGCTACCGTTCAGAATTTATACACTTTCACCAGCTATCCCGGTATGGACCCCGAAATCGGTTATGCCGATCAAGATTGGGCACGAGGCATCGACTTGGGCTTCTATCCTTCTCCGAGAACCGTGCTTGTAGGTGTAAATCTTTCATTTTAAACATTAAGCGAATATGAAAAAGATATTTTTAATCCTTGCAACTTGTGTGTTTGCCTTCAGCAGTTGCGTAGACTTGGAAGTGGTGGACTGGCAGAATAAAAACACAGCCATTTTTCCGCGAACTCCGGCAGAAGCCGACCAGATGATGACCGGTATCTACAATGCCTTTAATCAGGAGATAAACGACTACCGGCAATCGCAAAACTTTATTTCCGAATTTATGTCGGACGACCGTTTCGGCGGCGGCGGACAGTTAGACCGTGCATGGGCGGCAACCGACAAGTTTATGCGCTTCGGTCGCGACATGTATTACACCGCTTGGCAACGTAAGTACCAAGGTATCTACCGTGCCAACGTGGCGCTGACTTCATTGGGCAACATCGAAAACACAGAGCAGAGTGTCATCGACCGATACATGGGCGAAGCTCACTTCTTGCGTGCATACTTCTATTTCACGCTGGCTCAGTTGTTCGAGAATGTTCCGTTGCTGGTAGAGCCCGTAACCAACAACATTCCGCAGGCTCCCGTCGACA
The DNA here is from genome assembly GCA_031262385.1 of Mediterranea sp. (in: CFB group bacteria). Taxonomy (GTDB): domain Bacteria; phylum Bacteroidota; class Bacteroidia; order Bacteroidales; family Bacteroidaceae; genus Bacteroides. The sequence goes on along the minus strand of JAISHU010000033.1, from coordinate 10,046 downwards.
AGCTGTATGCACAAATCGCATACGACTTGCAGAAGGCTATCGAACTGATGCCTGCCACCAAGCTCAACTTCGATGCCAACGGTAAAGACCTCAACAACAGCAACAACGGTCGTGCCACGCGCTGGGCTGCCCAGGCTCTGTTGGCACGCGTGTACCTGTTTTACACCGGTGTGTACGGCACAAGTTCGCTTCCTATTGGTGACGGCACAGGCACAGATGCAGAAATTGTCGGCGAATATACCGCCGCCGCTGTAGCAGAGGGTTTAGAGGAGCTTTTCGCACAATCGGGTCACAAGTTGATACCCAGCTTCTATAACATCTGGCCTTACTCCAATCTTGCCACCAAAGAGCATTGGAAATGGTCGCAAGACAACGACCTCGACTGGGCAGGCGACGGATGTTCGGAAACTATCTTTGCTTACAAATTCGGTAACCGCAACAATACGCTTTACTCCAATCAGTTGGTACTTGCCTACTCGTTGCGTCTGCCCAACGGACAAGAGCATCCCGAAGGCGAAGAAGGTTATACCTTCCCTTGGGGTAACGGTTGGGGCGCAGGTCCCGTCAGCTCGGCGTTGTGGGACGAATGGGAAAAGGACGAACCTGCCGACATCCGCCGCGAAGGTTCTATCATCGACGCATTCGAGATTCCTACCTATAAGAAAGGTGCCGACATGCAGGTGGAAGAAACCGGCTACTGGCAAAAGAAGCAAATCTATGTGACGGCTTATGTGGAAAATCCTACTACCGGCGAGCTTACGTTTAAGCCTTCGTACAACTTCTCGGGCAAAGCATTGAGCGACCCGCTACCCGACTGGAACGCCAGCTTCCAAACAGCGGCTACCAACGACTACATCGTTATCCGCCTTGCCGACGCGTTGCTGATGCACGCCGAGCTGACGAACGGTCAAACCATTTCGGGCTACGGCACCGACGGTATGAATGCCGTTCGCGCCCGTGCCGGACTGCCTGCGAAACCCTACTCGCTGGCGAACCTCCAGAAAGAACGCCGCTACGAACTTGCCTTCGAAGGTGTGCGCTACTACGACATCATGCGTTGGGGCATTGCCGAGCAGGAGCTGGCTAAGCAAGAAGGCTTGTCGGTAATCATGCAAGAGCAGGAACTCACCACCCAAGCCTACGGCGGCGGTTATGCATCCCGCTTCAAAGCTACTCGTGGATTCCTCATCATCCCCGAAAGCCAAATTGAAATCTCCAGCGGAGTGCTCAAGCAGAACCCGGGTTGGGACGGCAATGTCGAATTCTCCGACTTCATTTTCCAATAATTAGCAACTAAAGCGTATGAAAAAGATATTAATAATGACCGTAGCGGCATGTGGACTACTCTTCACTGCTTGCAACCCTCAGGTAATGACATGGGACGAAGGAAGTCCCATTACCGCCGAAGAACTGAACATCTCGGCAAGGGCATTAGAGGTTGACGGTGCCAAATCCAATAAGATTATTCTGGAGAACAACAGTCCGGTATCTTCGTACTGGGACTTCAGTCAAGGCACGTCGCGCAAAGCGCTCGACTCGGTACTCGTCTCCTCGCTGGGCGAAATACCTATCAAGTTTACCGGATTGAACCCCGACGGAACTATCATCGAGAAATCACTGACTGTCACCGTAGATAAAATCATATTTAAGGTGGAAGGCATGGAGATATTCACCGGCGGCTCCAGCAGAACGTGGGTGTGGGATCAATACAACGAAACCGGTAAATTCGGTATAGGCGGCTTGGTGAACATTAAGGCTGACTGGTGGAATAATCCCGACGGCTTTACCGAAGACGACTACTACATGACACTCAGCGAAACGGCAGGTCCTGTAATCGAGAAATTCGACGGCAGCGGTAACTCCGTAGGAAAAGGAACCTTCTCGTTCAACCTGAAAGCTCCTATCGCAGGCACTCCTATTAAAGGTACGTTCGAAACGGCAGGTGCCACCATTCCGCATCCTACCGCACAAAACGGGCCTAACAATGTTGCTTATAAGTTCTACATCCTGATAGCCGAAGACGACCAATTGGTATTCGCTACGTTAGGATCTGATAATGCTACGCCAAGTAGTGTTGACGAGAGCCAGTACTACGGCGAAACCAACTTCTGGTTCTTCCGTCCGAAAGACTATATACCTTCGAGCGAATTTGACTTCCTCTCGGGTGAAACAGAGAAGACTTGGGTATGGGCAGAGAGCGAATTTTGGGGAAATGGCGGATACTTAAGCAATACTGCTCCCGCATGGTGGATTGTATCAGATGCCGAAACCATTAATGGACAAGACCCTGTATATGGTGCCGATGGCTATATGGTCTTCAAAAGAGATAAAACGATGATTAAGTCAAACGCTGACGGTTCTACACAAGAAACAGGAACAGCTAAAGTGGATATGAAGAAAACTACCTCGGACGCAAGTGGAAAGATTTGGGGAATAGGTAAATTCTCCACCAACGGCGTAACGGTTCTAAATGGCAAATTCCCGGGAGACAAAGGTGACTACGCCAACCAGCCTATCTATGAGTATGATATTATGGTAATCAGCGATGACTCCTTTGTAATAGCTGCACGACTACCCGAATCCGATGAATGCTGGTTCTGGAGATTTAAACCTAAAACAGAATAGGTATTTCTACATAAATTAATCTTATCTTTGGTCCCAAATAACCGCCTCGTTATTTGGGACCGTTTTTCCTTTTATTTAATGCCCTCATTCTATGAAACAAGTACCATTTATACTCTGCCTCGTCATCCTACTGACGGCTTGCTCGAAAAAAACTTTCACCGTAGAAGGACGCATCGACAGCAACAGCGACCGCGACTTCAACACCACTCAAATTTACCTGCTTACCACTACCACGCCTGCACAACTCATTGATTCGACAGAGGTGCAAAACAACACCTTTACTTTCCAACTCCCTGCGGACAGTGTGCAGATAGCATTGATACGTCCCGCCAACCCCATCTTCCAATACTTCTTGCAACCGCTGCTGGTGGCTACCGAATCGGGAACCGTTCAAGTGGTATTGGGCAAAAACAGCACCGGTCAAGGTACCCCCTTGAACCAAGCGCTACAAAATTGGAAACAACATAAGGCCAACTTCAACAGTCACCTTCAAGAGATATACCGCGACTATTGGAAGGCTTCTTCCGAAGAAAAAGACCGCATCGACTCCCTGAAAAGAGCATTGAGCGAAGCCGACGAAACCTTTCAGTTGCGCCTCATCGAAGAAAACAAAGACAATGCATTCGGCGAGTTCTTAAAGAAATTACAGTAATATCCCCTTAACCATAATGCCCATCACTCCCCATTCCTCCGCGCGCAGCCCAATTGTCAATTGTCAATTGTCAATTGTCAATTTCCTCCCTCTCCCTCTCGCCGTGGGACTCTTCTTTGGTGTTTTCTATAAATACCACTTGTTTTATCAGGAGCAGATGCAGTTGTTTCAAAACACCGGCGAATACTTCTGTCGGCGGTTGGCGCATCCGGGTGGCTTAGCAGCCTATTTGGGCGAATATCTTACGCAATTTTTCTATTCGGCGACACTCGGCACGCTGGTATTGGTTTTGCTTGCACTTGTGTTGCAAGGCTTCGTTGTCGCCATTACCCATACACTCACCCGTAAGTCCGTCTATACACTACTTACCGCACTGCCGTCGCTTGCCTTTTTCATCTTGTTCTGCAACGAGAATGTGCTGCTCTCAGGTATAGTGGCACTTATCCTTTCGGCAGCAGCTGCCTCCGCCGGACTGCGAATCAAGACATCACAACTGCGGATGGTGTTTTATCTGCTAATGATACCCGTACTCTATTGGCTTGCCGGCTCTTCGGTGCTGCTGTTTGCACTGACGGTGATTCCTGCCGAATGGCTTCGCGCAAAGAAATCCGGAAGAAAATCTACTCCTCCCTACGCGCTGACGGCGACGGGCTTGTTCTTACTGTTGCTGTCGCCTCTGTGTGCCAAAGTGGTGCTTCCCAACTATCCGTGGGAACGCTTTCTGCTGGCGGGCAACTATTACAGGTATGTATCCGACTACACCTATATCTTCTATGCCCTCTTTGTGGGTACGGCAACCGTTCCCCTTCTTATCCGTCTACTGTCCGACGTGCACGCAAAGAAGAAACGCCTGTGGCTTATTGCGATGCAGTTTATCGTATTGGCAGGAATATGTACGGCGGGCGTCCGTCGTACCGCCGACTGGGGCAAAGAAGAAATTATGCACTACGATTACTTGTCGCGCACCGAAAACTGGAATGCCCTTATCGCACTGGGACAAACCACAAACCCCGACAACCCGCTGACCGTACCACTGCACAACCTTGCACTGGAACTGACGGGCAACCTGCCCGAACATGCCTTCGGCTACTTTCAGAAGGGTGGCGAAGGATTGCTGCCCACATTCCGCAAAGAGTATATCAACGCTGTCGTCACCGGCGACATCTACTATAAGCTGGGCATGATAAACGCCGCGCAATATTTCGCCTTCGAAGCAATGGAACTGATTCCCGACTACCGCAAAAGTGTACGTTGCATCAAACGCCTTGCCGAAACCAACCTTATCAACGCCAACTACCGGGTGGCAGAAAAATACTTGCGACTGCTGCAAAACACCCTGTTCTACAAGCAGTGGGCTACCGAAACCCTGCACCTGACAAGCGACGAAGAACGAATAAACGCACATCCCGTCTGGGGTGTGTTGCGGAAATACCGCCCGCAAGAGAGCTTCCTTTTTTACGAGAAAGACAAAACCCCGATGCTGGAAAGTGTGGCACGCCAAGAGCCTACCAACCGTCCGGCATACGACTATCTGCTGATGTACACCTTGTTGCAAAAAGACCTGCAACGGTTCTATACCTACTACCGCGAGAGCAATACCGTACCCGAAGGCACGACAAAAGTACCCCGCGCCTACCGCGAAGCGTTGGCGTACGTATGGAGCCTGACCAACTTCGACCCGGCACGCCGACCGCCGGGCGTTGACCGCGAGATACTCGACAAGTTGGAACAATACCGCCAAGTGTACATCGCTTACGATAACTCCGAGCCTATGCTGCGGACATCGTTCGGCAACACCTACTGGTACTATTTTCATTTTAGATAACGTCTACTTTTAACAACGGCATACGATGAATAAGATACGAATCCTTTTATATAGCTCGCTCGCCTTGTGGCTGTCGACGGCATGTAGCGAACGGGCAACCAACCCGCAAATGGTGACCGGCTATCCCCCTGTCACGCCCGATTATACCGAAGTAACCGTGCCCGCCACGATTGCTCCGCTCAACTTTACGCTGACCGAATCTTTCGATCGTGTTGAGGCGATAGTCCGGACGCGTTCGGGCATCGCGCTGGAGGTGTCGGGGAAAAACAGCATACGTTTTCCCGAAAAAGCGTGGCACGAGTTGCTGCAAGCCAACAAGGGCGACAGTCTGATGATAACCGTTTCGGTAAAGCAACAGGACGGGTGGAAGCAATACCGCGCTTTCCCAGTGTATGTCAGTCCCCATCCCATAGACTACGGATTGGTGTACAGGCTCATTGCGCCGGGCTACGAGGTTTACAGTCACATGGGCATTTACAGCCGCGAACTGTCGTCGTTCCGGCAAACCGCACTGATAGAAAATACGCTGGTGCCGGGAAGTTGTGTCAACTGTCACTCGTTCAACCGTACATCGCCCGCAGCAATGAGCCTGCACGTGCGCGGCACGCACGGCGGAACGCTGCTTAGTCGCGGCGACGAACTGACGATGTTGAACCTCAAAACAGACCGCACCATCGGTGCGGGTGTCTATCCTTACTGGCACCCGTCGGGCAACTACATTGCCTATTCGGTGAACAGCACCCGACAGGTTTTCCACTCGCGTGCCGACGAACGGGTGGAGGTGTTCGATTTGGAGTCCGACGTCATTGTGTATGATGTGGTAAACAACCGTGTGCTCACTACGCCGCTCTTATCGACCGAAAACTTCGAAAGCTTCCCCGCTTTCTCGCCCGACGGCAATACACTCTACTTCGTGTGTGCCGAGAAGCGAAACATGCCCGCTGAGTATAAAGAGGCGAAGTACAACCTTTGCCGCCTATCGTTCGATGCCGCAACGGGCAATTTCGGCAACCGCGTCGACACGCTGGTACATGCCGCATCAACAGGAAAAAGTGCCTCGGTACCACGCCCCTCGTACGACGGTAAATACCTGATGTACACCCTCGCCGATTACGGTAGCTTCCTCATCTGGCACAAAGAGGCAGACTTGTGGATGCTCAACTTGGAGAGTGGCGCAACCTATCCGCTGGAAGCAGCGAACAGTGCCGATGCCGAGAGCTACCACAGTTGGAGCAGCAACAGTCGGTGGTTTGTGTTTGCCAGCCGCAGGGACGACGGGCTGTACACCCGGCTCTATCTGGCTTCCATTGACGACGACGGACAGGCAACAAAAGCTTTCCTGCTGCCGCAAGAGACACCTGCCGCCACCGACCTGTCGTTCTACTCGTACAACGTGCCCGAATTTGTGTCGGGACCCGTAGAGCTTGACCTCCGTGAAGCCGAAAAGAAAATAGTGTCTACCCACCGGCAACAGGCACAGAACTAACCCTTTACACAGTCGCATGCCATGAAACCAAAAGAGAAAAAAATCGCCGTTGTAGCAGGGCTGTGCTGCCTCGTGGCAGGCTTTGCGTTCTTTCAGTTCTACTACCCTTATCACCTTTTTTATAGAGAGCAGATGTTGCTATTTCTCTCCACGCCCGGTTACCTCTCCACCTATTTCGACCGCCCGGCATGGTTCTCTTGTCTGTGCGGTGACTACCTCACACAGTACTACTACCTCATTGGCGGCGGGGCTGCCGTTCTCTCGGTGGCATTGGTGCTATGGGGCGGCTTGGTAGGCTGTGCCTGCCGACAGATGATGCCGGGTGCGGCAGCGTTTGCGGTGGCACTTGCGGCACTTGTCGCCCAACTGTTTCGCAACTTCGGACTGAACTACGAGCTGTCGTCCACCCTCTCGTTGACGGGGGGCGTGGTGCTGTTTCTGCTTCACCTGACACTGATTCGCCGGAACCGCCGTTGGCTGTGGTTGGCTTTACTACTGCTGCCTGTCGCCTATTGGTTTTTCGGTTGTGGCATATGGATGTATCTGTTGCTCACCACGGCATATAGCCTGATAAAAAGCCGTCAATACGGATTCCTGCCTGTCGGCTGGGCGATAGCATTACTGGTGGTATGGCTGCCGCGCGGTCACTATCTGCTCACCGCCAAACAAGCCTTTATCTATCCGTCCACCGACTTTGTGCTGCCCCTACCCGACATACGGGCGGAGAAATTGCTCGCCATGGACACTCACGCCTATCGCGAGAACTGGCAAATGGTATTGCAACTGGCGGAGCGTTCGGACATACAAAACTCGCTGGTGAGCTATTACCGCAATTTAGCTCAAAGCATGACGGGCAATCTGCCCGACGGACTGATGAACTTCTACCAGCCCGCGGCATTGGGACTGTTTCAGGAGGTCAGCGCCAACAACTCCATTCCGGGCATCCGCATCAGCAACGAAGTGTGGTTTACGCTGGGCGACATGACGGCTGCGGAACATTCGGCTATCTTGGGCATGATATTCTCGCCGCACCACCGAAGCAGTCGTTTGCTGAAGCGTCTTGCCGAGATTAACCTTGTCAAAGGCGACGACGATGCGGCGGTACGCTTTCTGCGGATGCTGGAACAGACCAAATTCCACAAACAGTGGGCTACAAGCCGCCTGCCCGAGAACCGCAACCGGATTCTCACCGAACGGCTGGCGCGCCGACGAAGTTTCGTACCGCAAACCGACCTTATCGTACCTGCCAACGACCATCCGGCACGCCTGCGGCACCTGCTTCGCAACAACCCGGAAAACCAACGTGCCTTGGATTATCTGCTCTGCTACGATTTGCTCACCAAAGATGTGCGCACCTTTGCCGAAGACTATCGCCAACATGCCGACGGTAGGGTGACTTCGCGGCTCTACTACGAGGCATTGCTTATCTATCTGGCGGCACGACGGGCTACCCCGGAAGAGGCACTCACCTATCGCATCCCCACGGAGATTGTACGCGAATTCAACGCTTACACCAAGCTATACGAGCAGCATCGGGGCAACCCCGCACCGTTGCAGTCACAGTATGGCAAGAGTTATTGGTTTTACTATCATTTTGCCACTTTTAAATCAACCCCATGAAACATACACTGACATTTATCACCGTTGCCGTACTTCTTCTTATCGTTGTCGGCGGATGCGGCACATCGCCCGTGCAGGTAAAAAGAGCCACGGACACATTAACCATTTATCCCGATTACACCGACATCGCCATACCTTACAACATAGCACCGCTCAACTTCTTGGTGCGCAATGCCGACGTGCAGCAAATGGAAGTAACCGTACGCGGCACGGGCGACAGTCTGACGGTAAAGGGCGACCGTGAAGTGCGCTTCCCGCCACGTAAATGGAAACGGCTGCTCGATGCCGCAAAGGGTAGCCGACTGAAAGTAACCGTGGCGCTGAAGATAAACGGCGAATGGTTTTCGTACCCGCCGTTTCACTGGGACATCATCAGTCAGCCCATAGACCGATACCTTAGTTATCGTGCCATCGAACCGGGCTACGAAGTGTGGAATGCCCTACAGTTGCGCGAGCGCGACCTCGAAACGTTCGACGAACGGGTGTTGGCGGACAACAACTTAATAGAAGGTTCGTGTATGAATTGCCACACTTACGACGGCAAACGGAAAGAGCACTCTTTCTTTCACCTGCGGGGAGCCAAAGGCGGCACCGTGCTGAATGTGGACGGCAAGCTGCGGAAACTCCGCCTAAAAACCGACGGGATGGTTGCCGCTGCCGTGTATGGCGAATTGCACCCGTCGGGACGCTACGGCGTATTCTCTACCAACATCATTATCCCCGGCTTTCATGCCGCAGACAGCAAACGGCTGGAGGTGTACGACACTAAGTCCGACCTGCTGCTTGCCGACCTTGTGAACAACCGTATTCTCTCTTCGCCCGTAGTGGCAGACACCCTGCAACTCGAAACCTTCCCCGTCTTTTCTGCCGAAGGAGACCGCGTCTACTTCTGTACCGCCCCCATGGTAGCACTGCCCGACAGCATTCACCAACTGAAATACTCACTGTGCAGCATCGCATTCGATGCCGCAACGGGAACGTGGGGCAACAAGGTCGATACCCTGTGGAATGCCCGCCTCACCGGGCGCTCGGTATGTCATCCCAAAGTGTCGCCCGACGGAAAGTACCTGCTCTATACCGTAGCCGACTTTGGTACCTTCCCCATTTGGCACCGCGAAACCGACTTGCAACTGATGAACCTGCAAACCGGCGAAACCAACGTCCTCGCAGCAGTCAACTCCGACCTCTCGGACACTTACCACAGTTGGTCGTCCGACGGCGGATGGTTTGTATTTGCCAGCAAGCGTGGCGACGGCATGTACGGAAAGCCCTACTTTGCCTACATTAATCCCAACGGACAGGCGGGCAAAGCCTTTGTTCTCCCGCAAGAAGACCCCGCCTTCTACGACTTCACCCTCAAATCGTTCAACATCCCCGAACTCTCCCAAAAGAGTTACCCCTTTAGTGCTACCGATATAGAGAAGCTATATTTCGAGACGGAGGCGGAGAGGTTTGAGTAAAAAGAGCAAAAAGGGAGATAAATAGAGTTTAATGGATACGCACGATATTCTAAACTACAAGTTTTCAATCTCGGTAGCCGACAATCCGGTAGATTTTACAATGATATCAATGGGGGTACCTAAATTCTTTAGGTTACGAGCTGTATTTAGAAGAGTTATTTTCGCTTCTGCACGTCCTTTCGCCATACCTTCCGCAATTCCTTTCGCCATACCTTCCGCAACTCCTTCCGCCCACCTTTTTTCACGTTGTTCTTTTTCATACAGGTACACGGAGTAATTGTCGCGATAGATTTTCAGTGTGCGGTCGTACTGAAGTTTCTCTTCGCGGGTAAGAGCACGTACGCTGGCTATGTCTTCGAGCTTTTTGAGTACTGCCAA
>JAISHU010000024.1 GCA_031262385.1 Mediterranea sp. (in: CFB group bacteria) | reverse complement strand
TACCGTCGTAAACCAGCGGTGCCGGGTCGGCAGTAAACTTATCTTTAATGAGTGGATTACCCGTGTTGCTAAAAGTGGGCAACTTGGGAGTTTGCGAACATCCTGCCATCAGCAAGACGAAGCAAGAGAGAAGTGAAAGAGAGAATTGCTTCATGGTCATTAGTAAATTAGTTACCCAAAGGACGACTTTTATCCTTTCGGCATTGCAAAAGTAGGCTTGAGGCGTTTCTTAATAGTTGTAATTTTAGATATTATATTTGCAAAAATAGATAAAATATACAAAGTTGAAATGTACATACAGGCAACTACTTGTGTAAAAAGCTATATTCTTTCATCACACTCGCGTTAAACCATTCATTTACACTTATCCCTATAGATTAATCGTATCTTTGCAGCCTATTTTCGTCGAAACTTATGGCCGTTATGAAGGAAATGACAGAGGGGCGCCCTCTGCCGCTAATATTTAAGTTTACGATGCCCCTTCTATTGGGCAACTTATTGCAGCAGACATATTCGCTTATCGATGCTGCAATTGTGGGTAAATTTTTGGGTATCGATGCTTTGGCATCGGTAGGCGCCAGTACCTCGGTAATCTTTTTGATACTGGGATTCTGCAACGGCTGTTGCGGTGGGTTCGGAATTCCCATTGCACAGAAATTCGGAGCGCACGACTTTAGCACGATGCGCCGCTACGTGGCGGTCAGCATGCGTCTTGCCACCGTGATGTCGGTGGTTATAGCCATTGTCACCGGGCTACTTTGCGGCAACATTCTGCACATGATGGCAACGCCCGACCGCATCTTCACCGACGCTTATTACTATCTGCTGGTTACTTTCATCGGTGTGCCGTGCACCTTCTTCTACAACCTGCTCTCTGCGGTTATCCGTGCATTGGGCGACAGCAAAACACCGTTCTGGTTTCTACTTTTCTCTACCCTACTCAATGTGATACTCGACCTTGTGTGCATTCTTCTGCTGGGTTGGGGCGTGGCAGGTGCAGCCATTGCCACGGTGGTGTCGCAAGGTGTATCGGCGGCGCTGTGCTACCGTTATATGATGCGCCGCTTCGCCATACTGACGGGTACACCCGACGAGCGTCGCTACGACCGCCGCATTGCCGGCACCTTATTATATATAGGTGTACCCATGGGGCTGCAATTTTCCATTACCGCCATAGGCAGCATCATGTTGCAAAGCGCCAACAATGCATTGGGAACGGTGTATATCGCCGCTTTCACCGCAGCCATGCGCATCAAAGCCTTCTGTATGTGTCCGCTGGAGAGTTTGGGTATTGCCATGGCTACCTACTGCGGACAAAACTATGGTGCAGGCAAACCCGAGCGCATCTGGCAAGGTGTAAAAGTCAGTGTGTGGATGATGTTGCTCTATTGCGTGTTGATGGTTGCTTTGCTGGTACCGGGTGCCCGCACGCTGACGCTGCTCTTTGTGGAGACTTCGCAAACCGCCATCTTAGACAATGCCGCCCTTTTCTTGCATGTGTCGGTAGCGTTCTTCCCCATATTGGGTGTGCTCTGCATCTTGCGCTACACCATTCAGGGGGCGGGCTATACCAACCTTGCCATGCTGTCGGGCGTGTCCGAGATGATAGCCCGCGTGTTGGTGAGTCTCTATGCCGTACCTGCGTGGGGGTATCTTGCCGTGTGCTATGGCGACCCTGCTGCATGGATAGCTGCCGATATGTTTCTGATTCCCGCGTTCTACTTTGTGTATCGCAGATTAAAAAGGAAGCCCAACACGCCGTTCGCTTCGCTCACTGGTGTTGGGCTGTGATAGGAGCCTTGCAGGCATAGGCTTCCAGCCACTTTGGGGCTTCCAGCCCACATGTCCAAAGGGAGTAATCTTCGAAAGAGTTCTTAGTGTGCCGTATAACCTCCGTCGACCACGAATTGCGAACCCGACACGAACGAAGCACGGTCGGAGAGCAAGAAGGCAACTGCATCGGCAACCTCTTCGTCCGTACCGAAACGTCCTTGCGGATGTTCGGCAATGAGTTGGTTGCGTGCTTCGGGGTCTAATCCTTGGAGGATAGGCGTATCGATGCAACCGGGATGTACGGAGTTAATGCGGATGCCCTTGTCTGCATAGCCCAATGCGGCAGCTTTGGTCAGACCGGTAACGCCGTGTTTGGCGGCAGTATAGCCCACCGACGTAGCCGTGCCTACGATGCCGTATATGGACGACGTATTCACAATGGCGCCGCCACCTGCACGCAAAATGGCAGGAATCTCGGCGTGCATGCCATAGAACACGGCGTTGAGGTTCACTTCGATAACTTGGCGAAAGCCGTCGATATCAATATCTGCCAACAGTCCTGCGGGACCGCCGATACCGGCATTGTTGAAAGCCATATGCAAGGCACCAAACTCTTTTTCACAAAAGGCTACGGCAGCCTCCATAGCTTTGGGGTTGGTTACGTCGCCGGCAAATGCTTTGGCTTTACCGCCACCCTTTACGATTTCGTCAGCCACAGCTTCGGCTGCATCCAATCTCAAATCCATAACCACTACGCTCGCTCCTTGGCGAGCCATTTTCTCTGCGGTTGCCCTTCCAATACCGGAAGCTCCACCGGTAACGAGAACCACCTTTTCTTCGAAACGGTGTTCGTACACTTGATACTTTCTTTTTGATGCCATGTTTGTAGTTTTTTTAATGGTACGTAAATATGTGTATTGTAACAAATGAAAGTCGTATATCGTTGATACAGACACAAAGGTAACAAATATCAATTTATTAGTATTGACAGACTTTTATCGTTTTTTTCTATGAGGCGATAGATAAACGTGGGGAATCGATATTCTTCGGATATTTTGTCCATGCAAAAAGCGCGAAAACATGCACAACTTCTTATTCCACAGTACCATTAGCGGACAAAGATGTCCATGCCGTGTCTCTGCGGGATTTTTGAACGACAACCCAAACAAGTTTGTAGCGGTGGAAGGAGAACGGAGATGCCCGTAAAAGAACAACAACTTCTAAGTTGCATGATATAGGCAATACATTTGTTTGACATTTTGAGCCATGAGCATTCGCAAGCTATCGGGAGCAGTTACTTCCATCTGATTGCCATACGAAAGAATTTCTTGCACAAAGTCCGCAGTTGGAGCAAGGTAGTAGCTAAAGATACTATACGCCTCGGCAATCTCAATTTCTTCTTGCGAGCTGTGAAGCGGCAGTGTTCGGATGTAGTCGCGCTTCCTGCCATATACTTTAATATACACTGTGCAGGGCGGAGTGTCATCCTTGGTTACGATACCAAAACTATGCATAAAAAATTCGCGCCCGCTAAAGTTTGCAGGCACTTCAAACGTCTCTGCTGTCGGCTGAAGCGAGCGCATGCGGTCCAGTGAATAGATTCTCACCACATCCCGCTCTATCCGGCGAGCCACTACATACCATCGTTGTTTGAACAGCTTTATGCAATAAGGAGCAATGTGGTAAGTAATGGGCTGCTGCCAAAAAGGTTGATAAGCCATTTGGAGTACCTTTCCATCGCGCATGGCATGGATAATAGTGGTGAGAAACTGCCGCCCCGAAGGAATATCTTCCATCAGAATACGATGCCGCAAGTTATGGCTTTCGTGCAGCAGATTACTTACCGTGAAAGTGTCGAGCAACCACGCGCGCAGTCCTTTATGTTCCACGTCGTCTACATCTTCTATGTAATACTCGTTGCTGCGCTTGTCGCATGCAATATTTATGTCAAATATCTCTTCTATCGCCGTGCGATAGCGATGAAAAGTTCTTTCGGCAATCTCTTTTCCTTCGCTCATATCGGTGCGAAGCCAACGGTTATTTAATTCGGACAAGGTGATACGCCCTGCCTGATGAATGGTTTCAGTGAGCCAGATGTAACGAGTAAAGATGTCTTTTACCATGATATTGTTGCTTTTATTATTACAAAAGTAGTTGTTTTATTGTTTTATTTATATTTTTGCGCGTAATTTATTAACTTATAATACACTCATATGGAAACAACAAAAAACATCATTGACGAAAGCATCAATAAATTAAACAGTCTGAATGAGAAGTTCAAGGCAAACCCCACTATTATTTATAACGAAGGTTGGATGGTAAGAATATTAGTTGCTCAATCTATGGAAACCGGCATCACCATTATTAGTAGTGATGGGAAAAGTTTGGACTTTAAATGTTTGCAAGGAAAGAATTGGACTTCGGAGGCTCAAATAGATAGCCCATTTGTTGGTACGCGCATAAAAAAAGAGAGACATACCCGCCCAGATATAATCATAGGGGATTTCGATGTAAATTGGAAGGTTGGGACAGATATTTTGCGTAAATCAGACGCACAGATATTGGGTATTATAGAGGCTAAAATGAACAGTTCACTTGATAAAGGAACTACATACGCAAAAGAATATAACCAAGCAAGTAGAAATGTTTGTTGCTTATTACATAAAAATAATAATCAGTGTGACACATTTTTTGTAGTGGTAGCTCCCGAAAATAGAATAAAAAAAATAAATTTTCCTACCGGTGGCATCAAGGATATAAAAAAAGAAATAGAGGCACGCTATGTCACTTCAAAGCTTGATATTGATAAAGAGTTAACAGAGAGGATAGATAGTTGCAATATATTTTGTATTAGCTATGAAGATTGGATAAAAGAGCTTGAAAAAGCTGAGGTAGACATCACCTTATTAAATGAGTTTTATCAGTCTTGCTTAGAACACAACAATATTAATAATAAGAAACCTTCTGGATTTAGAAAGCTACTCGAAAGACAGAATATTCCAAGTAGCAGTCTTAAATAATTCATCTTCTGCCAACCTATGGCAACACCTCCCCTTTCCATTGTACCATAAATTTTTAAAATTATGATATATACACACTGGAAACGTAATCACGCGGTTCTCCCGGGAAGGGAGTTCGCTTTGCATCAATTCTTAAATGCTACGCTCATTGTTGACGGCAACGAGTTTAAACACAAGTTGAAGCATTCCTTTAATTCCAACAGTGAGGATGCCCTTACTTGGTCGTGCTTCGACCTGTTGCGCAATCTGCCACCCACGGCAATGATTGCCGCCTTAGACGAAATATTCGAAGATGCCTTTGACGGCAATCCTCCTTTTTCGTTTCAGGGTGGGCAAAATCCGCAGATACACATCGGGAAAGAGTATCGTGTAGAAGACAACGTACCCCTGCCGGAGTACACCGAAGTAGATGCAAGCATCGAAACTGCCGATAAAGTGGTGTTCTTTGAGGCTAAGTTGTATGGTACGGTTAATGAAGCACCGCCCGGTGGGTATAATCAGATGGCTAAAAAGTTACGCGTTGGCTCAGCTTGGGGCAAAGCAAACGACAAAGCGTTTTACTTTATCTGGCTGGACCTTGCTCCTATTGAGAAAATACGTCTCTATGATGGCAAGAAAGACACAGCAAACCTTTTCGACTTGTACAAAGGAGATGTAGTAAAATTAGAGAGTGCATTATCGGGAATACCTCATGCTCCGACGACCACCTTGCAACAGCGTATGGGGTGGATTACGTGGGCATCTATCTTCAAGGCTGTATTACGGGGAGTGATAGAGGCAAAATGGTGACGAGACATCAATATGAATAAACATTTTTAATCTAAAAATTAGTATAATATGGACAACAGTGTAACTCAAGAAATCGGTGCTGATAAGCTTATATATAAGCTATTTGTTCAGTATCCGGAATGCCGCATTATTTCAACAAGAGTCCTTGGAAGAAGGATTATTGATATTATCGGCAAGGAATATGTTATAGAAAAAAGTATTCCTTCAGAATGGACGAATGAAGAAAAGGAGAATGTACCAGTTCGGCTACTTCCGGAAACTTCTACACATTATTGCATATCGAAAAGTGCAGAGCGATATGCCTATGATGCCCTTTGCAAATGGGCTTTGAACAAAGTAAGAAAGCGCAGATAGAAAAACCAAGAAACTACTTGTTTTGCTCTGCCACCTTCTGACAAAGTGTGCCTCTACTTTTGTAGCGTTATATTTTATAATTAATTACAAATAAATTGATTGATATGGTATTTACGCCCCAAGAAGTAGAGGCACCCGCCCTCAAGAAAGCCCCCAAACGGCTTACCTTACTCTCTGCCATAGAGCATGTGATTGAACTATCGCATCGTTCGTGCTTAAACGACGAGTATTTCAGCAAAGCCAAGAAATACACCAACTTTCTTGCGCGTAAGCTCAAACTGACTCCTACGCAAGTAACCTTGCTGGGTGTATATTTGGACAATTGTACAGACGACAAGATAGGGATGAGCGACCTATCACAACATTTAGGTTGCCGAAATATCACAGTTCTCCGCTTGTTGAAGGACATTGCAGTGTTGGAACAACGGCAATTCATTCGTTATAAACGTAAAGGGAAAGACAAGATATGGCGTGTTCCCTACGAGGTATTGCAGGCATTCGAGCAAAACAAAATGTATGTCCCCCAAGTGGAACAAGATCTTACTTGCGAAGAATTGATGAACAATTTAGACGCTTTATTGGAGCAACTACGCGAGAATGAATTAGATATCAATCTACTGCATCAGGAAGTCTATTCTCTGCTTGATGCCAATGCGCATTTACTTTTTAGTCGGCAAATGCAGATGCATAGAGATGTCAATGCACAAAATTTGGCTCTTATACTGCTATTCTGCATTCAGTTTGTTAATGATAACGATGACCGTATCGGCTTTATCGACTTTGCCGCCTTGTATGATACCAAATACGAAGCACGCAAAGTGAAATCGCAGCTATGCAAACAAGAGAACTATTGGCAATTGCAAGGCTATATAGAAAACAGCATTGCAGATGGTTTTTTAGAAAAAGAACATTTTAAACTCACCGATAAAGCCAAGACAGAATGGCTGTCCGAACTCAATATCAACCAAGAAAAGCCTTCACCACTGAAAGGGGTGATTGCGCACGATACGATCGCACAGAAGCAGTTGCACTACAATGAAAACGAACAACTACAGATACAACAATTGACTTCGTTGCTTCAGCCGGAGAACTTTAAAATGGTGCAGCAACGCCTCACCGAGGGCGGCATGCGCAAAGGATTTACCTGTTTGTTTTACGGTGAGCCGGGTACCGGAAAAACCGAAACAGTGTACCAACTTGCCAAGCAAACCTGTCGTAACATCGTCGAAGTAAATATCGCCAAGATGAGAAGCTGCTGGGTGGGCGAAAGTGAAAAAAACATCAAAACACTGTTTGATAATTATCGGAATACCGTAAAACATGCCAAAGACGGCAGAGTACCCATTCTGCTGTTCAACGAAGCCGATGCACTGATTAATCAGCGCATGGAAGGCTCTGCCCGCGCAATCGACAAAATGGAGAATACCATGCAAAACATCATCTTGCAAGAGATGGAAACACTCGAAGGCATACTCATTGCCACGACCAATCTCACACAGAACTTAGATCGCGCTTTCGAACGTCGCTTCCTGTATAAGATAGAGTTTACCAAACCTTGTGCTGCTGTGAAACAGACGATATGGCAAGAGATGCTTCCCAAGCTCACTGACGAACAAGCGCAGTTTCTCTCATTCCGATACGATTTCAGTGGGGGACAGATAGAAAACATCGTTCGCAAACAAACCGTCGACGCTATCTTATATGGTAACAGCGACACGATGGAGTACTTGGTTGTCGCTTGCAACAACGAGCAACTGAAAAGAGTGAATACGCGAAAACCGATAGGATTTAGATAATGATTGGCGGAAATATCCGTCTCAAATCTTCGGGATAAGTAATTTTAATATTGGCATGTTCGCCTTCGACCAGACAGACAGGTACCTCGGGCAGGTATTGCCGCACCACACTACAATCGTCGGTAGCACAGAAAGCGGGGTCTTGCAAGGCTAAGGCATAAGCCTGCAAAATAGTGGATTGGCGGAAGCATTGGGGGGTCTGCATGTTGCGAAGCGTGGCACGGCGAAGTACACATTTCAGGCGGTTGTGTTCGTCGACTTCCACAACGGTATCGGTGGCAGGGACAGCCACGCCCACGGCGGAGCAGGTGCGCAAGGCTTCCAGACAATCCGTAATGATGCGTTGGCTTACCAACGGGCGTGCCGCATCGTGCAACAGCAGATTATCGTCGGCATCGTAGGCTTGAATCGCCGCCATGCACGACTGATAGCGCTCCTTGCCACCGGTCAGCACCTTGCGCACCTTTGCCCAAGCATTTGCTTGCACAATGCACTGCATTCTATTGAGGTAATCGGCATGGCAGACAATACAAATCTCATCAATGCCGCTGTGTTGCTCAAAGGCATCTACACTATATTCGATGACCATGCGACCGCCAACCGTCAGAAACTGTTTGGGCAAGTCGCCACCCAAACGTGAGCCGGTGCCTCCGGCTAAAATCACTGCTACATTCATCTTGCTTCTTTATGTTTTGCGGACAAAAATAACGAAAATTCGGACTGTCCCTCCTATTCCGGCACAACAATACGGCGAAACGGGTCGCTTCGCTTACAGTGCCATAATCTCTTGCAACACACTCACGCCGGTCTCCACATTGGGGACGTCTTTTATCACCATGCTGCGGCGGCTGTTTTGTTCGCGCAAATCGCAACGGCGGGTGTATTTCATCATGTAATCGATGACTTTGCCGAAGGCAGCACTTTGATAGAAAGGACTGTCGGGGTTGTTGACGAAGAAAAGAGTCATGCGACCGCCTTTCAGGAACACTTTTTCGGCACCCAACCGTGCAGCCATGCGGCGCAAGGGAACGATACGGAGTAACTCTTCGGTTTCGCGGGGTACAGCACCAAAACGGTCGACAAGACGTGCCCGGAAAGCCGCCACATCTTGGTCGAGCACCAGCGTGTCCAACTCGCGATAAAGCAACATGCGTTCACTGCTGCCGGTAACGTAGTCGGCAGGCAACAACAGTTCGAGGTCACTTTCCACTTGACACTCATCGACAAACTGCTCGCCGCTGATAACGGTGGCATCACCCTTCAGTTCTTCGGCATACAGCTCGGCAAACTCGTCGGTCTTGAGTTCGTGTACGGCTTCGGTGAGTATCTTTTGGTACGTTTCGTAGCCTAAATCGGCAATGAAACCGCTCTGTTCGGCACCCAGCATGTTACCGGCTCCGCGTATGTCGAGGTCTTGCATGGCAATGTGGATGCCGCTACCCAAGTCGCTAAAGTTTTCGATAGCCTGCAAGCGGCGGCGTGCTTCGGGGGTAAGCGTGGAGAGCGGCGGAGCCAGCAGGTAGCAGAATGCTTTTTTATTACTTCGCCCCACGCGACCGCGCATCTGGTGCAAGTCGCTCAGACCGAAGTTTTGCGCATTATTGATAATAATGGTGTTGGCATTGGGAATGTCGATGCCGCTCTCGATAATGGTGGTGGCGATGAGCACATCGTAATCGTAGTTCACAAAATCCAGAATAATCTTCTCCAACTGTGCAGGCTCCATTTGTCCGTGTCCGATAGCCACGCGGCAGTCGGGGATGTTGCGCTGTATCAAGCTTTGCAGCTCTACGAGGTTGGCAATGCGGTTGTTCACAAAGAACACCTGCCCGTTGCGACTCATCTCGAAGTTAACGGCATCGGTGATAACCTCTTCGTTGAAAGTGTGTACCTCCGTCTGGATGGGATAGCGGTTGGGTGGCGGGGTCTGGATGACGCTGAGGTCGCGCGCTCCCATCAGCGAGAATTGCAGGGTGCGCGGTATAGGTGTAGCCGTCATGGTGAGGGTGTCGACGTTGACTTTAAGTTGCCGCAGTTTTTCCTTGACAGAGACACCGAACTTCTGCTCTTCGTCGATAATGAGCAATCCCAAGTCGTGGAAGTGCACATCTTTACCCAATATGCGGTGGGTACCGATAAGTATGTTCACCTTACCGTCTGCCAACTCTTTTATAATGGCATGTGTTTGCGCGGTGGTACGTGCACGGCTGAGGTATTCCACCCGGCAAGGCATCTCTTTCAGGCGTTCTTTGAAAGTTTGATAATGCTGGTAGGCAAGCACGGTGGTAGGCACCAATACCGCCACCTGTTTATTGTCCGCCGCCGCCTTAAAGGCAGCACGAATGGCAACTTCGGTTTTTCCGAAGCCCACATCGCCGCACACCAAACGATCCATGGGGCGATTGCTCTCCATATCACTCTTCACGTCGGCAGTTGCCTTGCTTTGGTCGGGGGTATCTTCGTAGATAAACGAGGCTTCGAGTTCGCGCTGCAAGAAGCTGTCGGGGCTGAAGTTGAAACCCTTCTCTTCGCGTCGTTGCGAGTAGAGTTTTATCAGGTCGCGTGCAATATCTTTAATTTTGGCTTTGGTACGGTCTTTCAGTTTCTCCCATGCGCCGGTGCCCAACTTGTTGAGTCGCGGTGCTTCGCCGTCCTTGCCTTTGTATTTGGAAACCTTGTGTAGCGAGTGAATGGAGACAAACACCACATCTTCGTTTTGATAGACCAGCTTGATTACCTCTTGTGTGGTATTGCCGTTGGGGATACGCACCAATCCGGCAAAGCGTCCCACCCCGTGGTCGGTGTGCACCACATAGTCGCCCGGCGTAAACTGATTCAGCTCTTTGAGCGAGAGTGCCACCTTGCCGGCACGGGCACGGTCGCTGCGCAGGTTGTATTTGTGGAAACGGTCGAACAATTGGTGGTCGGTAAAGAGACACATCTGCAACGTGTGGTCGATAAAGCCTGCGTGCAACGTGTGCTCTACCGCCGTAAAGACGATATCGTCACCACGGTCTTCGAAGATAGCACGTATGCGCTCGGTTTGCTTGCGGCTGTCGCTACATATATATAAGGTGTAGCCTTGCGCAAGAAATTGCTTGAAGCTGTCGGCTACCAAATCGAAGTTTTTATGAAAGATGGGTTGTGCGGCGGTGTCGAATACAACCGTCGCATCGGGCGTTCCTGCCGACTGATTGCCAAACTCCAGTTGACGGAAGGCATTGGCACGTACGGCAAAATCGTCGTCAATCCACAAGAAGTCGCTCATGGCGAGCACGGTATCGGGCGATAAATATTCCAAGAAAGAGACTTCGGACGTGATGTCGCCCGAAAGGTCGGGTACAATCACCACACTGTCGCGTTTCTCGCGCGAAAGCTGCGTATCCACCTCGAAGGTGCGGATGCTGTCGACTTCATCGCCGAAGAAGTCCACGCGGTAAGGATATTCGGAGGAGAAAGAAAAGACGTCGATGATGCTGCCGCGCACGGCGTATTGCCCCGGTTCGTACACATAGTCGGTGTATTCAAAACCGTAGCCGGTAAGCACGTCGCTAATAAAAGTGATGTCCACCCGCTCGCCGGTGTGCAGATGAAGGGTTTTGTCGGTAAGTTCCTGCCGCGACACCACCTGCTCGGTCAGCGCATCGGGATAAGTAACGATACACAAGTTCTTGTCACCCTTTTGCAATCGTCCCAGCACCTCGGTGCGGAGCACTTCGTTGGCAGCATCTTTTTGTCCGTATTTTGCCGCGCGGCGAAACGACGAGGGAAAGAAAAGCACCCGGTCGGTATTCCCCACTTGCATGAGGTCGTGATAGAAATAGCCCGCCTCTTCGAGGTCGCCCAAAATAAATAGAAATGGAGACGCGGTCTTCTCGCCCATGATGGAGGCAAAAAGCGATGCAGCCGACCCGTTGAGTCCTTTGCAAAAGATAGTGCGTACCTGCGGGTCGTTCAGTAATTTGGTTACTACACCGGCAGCCGGATGTGTGGCATATCGCTGTTGCAGTTCGTGGAGTTGTATCATAACGGCGGCAAAGGTACGGTTTTATTCGACTTGTTTTTACATAAACAGCCACGAACCCTTACCTCATACTACAACAAAAGCCGCCCTCGCAGGCAGCTTTCGTTTTCAATGAGTAATATGCTTTATTGGTTGCGGAAGTTCCATTTCGAGTTATCGCTGTTCATGTCGAACTCAGCGAGTGTAGGTGTGCTGTCGCCTGCCGATACCAGTGCGTACTTCTTGTCGCTTCCGGGTATCTCTTTGGGCATGATGCGATAGTTGCCGTCCGTCAGTTGGTCTAAGCGCCACAGTTGCGAGGCGTCGCCTGTAAATTCGGGCACAGTCACCAGTTCGGCATCAGCCGTAGCAGCCAACGCACGGTTGGTTCCTTCAATAACAATCTTGTAATACGGTCCGCCCAGATAGCCGCCTGCTTCGGGCACGGGGGTGATAGTCCATCTTTGGTGAGGACGGAACATATAGTCGCCGGTGCGTACGTTGATGTTGCCTGTCGACCAAGTACCGATAACATCTGCCAAAGTTTGATTCTTCAGATTGGGCAGAGGTTCGTCGTTGTTTCTGCCCCACATGCGCATGTTACCCTGCATACGTACGAAGTCCACAGCCAGTTCGAGGGCATATCCTCTGCGAACGGATTCAATTTCGTAGGTTCCCGGTTTGAAAGCTTCGCCGGCAACAGGCCATTCGTCTTTCCATACAATGGGACGTATAGCCAATACGCTGCGACCGCCTTGGTCGAAGTCGGCTTCGTAGTGGAACGACATCTTCTCTACGCCGTCGGACTCAATATAACGTCCGAAGTGTCCGGGACCTGTCTTGCGGTCGTTGGCACCAATCACCATTTTACCGCCGCCTTCCAGCATGCTGCGTCCTACATTGTCGATGAACGGACCTTGCGGTGTGCGCGAGCGTCCTACCACAATGTTGTAGGTACTGTTGGGACCGTCGCAGCAAGTGCCGTGCGTACCCAGCAGGTAATACCAGCCGTTGCGATAAATCATAATGGAAGCCTCGCAGTCGATAGCCACGTTCACAGGTTCGTTGCCTTTCACGCGTTCGCCGGTTTTGGGGTCGAGTTCCACTAATCGGATAAAGCCGAAGTAAGTACCGTAAGTCAGCCACAAGCGTCCGTCGGGACCCATCAGCAGACCGGCATCAATAGCGTCGCAGTCTTCATCGTCGAGCGAATGAGCCACTTCGATAGCTTCGGAGTATTTAAAGTCGGGCGACTTGGGGTCGAGAGTTTTGTTCCACATGGTGAGCACGCGACCGGCATGACCGCCGCCAAGTCCGCCACCGGTAGAGCTGTAAGCTATCAGGTAACGGTCACCAATCTTTATCGCATCGGGAGCAGCACCGCCGCCGGGACGCACTAAGCTGGCGAAACGCATTCCGGGACCTGAAGGTGCCGGAGTGTCGGTGGTAGGTTCCGGGATGCTGTTCCACGTCCAGCCGTCTTCGGAGAAGAGTCCGCCGCCGCCGGTGCCGTAGGTATAATATTTGCCGCCACACTCCATAATCGTAGAAGGGTCGTGAATAAAGGGAGTGCCGACTTGTGCAAACGCATTCTGTGATGCCGTTACCGACATCAGGGCTGCCATGCCCAATAGTATATTTCTTGTTTTCATTGCAATGGGTAATTGATAGTTATGTTTTTCACAGGCGTGCCGTCTTCGTGTACAAAGCGGACGCAGAAATCACTCATACCGGGACCGTTGATAACGGCAGCGCGCAAGACATTACGTCCTTTCTTCAGAGTCAGTCGGTGCGACTGTCCGTCGTCTACCACCATACGGCGGTCGCCCGACAACAGCAGTACCTCTTCACCGTTGAGCCACCATTTGGAAGCCGAGTTGGAACCTGCCGAAAGGCGAACGTTTGTTATATCTTCGGGGCAATCGATAACGGTCACTGCCCAGAATAGTACACCATACACACGTCTTTCTTTCATAGATGCAGCATAACGATAAAGTTTCACGTTGTAGAGTTTGCTGTCCAGCGCATTCCACGTCAGATTGAGCTTACCCACTTTTACCTTGTCGCCGTCTTTGGGGAGCACGGTGAACTGGTTTTTGAAGTACAGCGTATCAAACGCCTGATTCAGATAAGTGTCGGTAAACACTGTGTTGGTGCGGTTAGGTTTGTCGATAGGTTCCAACAATACCCAACGACGGATGAAACCGTCATCATCGGGCGATACGGCACCGGCAGTGGCTTTCGTGAAATAGTCGGCACGATTGGTGGGAGTTTGGATTTTCTGCGGTTGCCGCACTCCCGGAAATCCTCCCGGAAGAGGATTTTGTCCCGGGCGAGGAGGCGTACCACCGGGAGTCTGTGCAAAACCTGACAAGCCCAGCATAGCTACCAAGCATGTCATTAATACTGTTTTAAAACGGGGGATGTTCATCATCATAAATTGTTTAAGTGATTATAGGGTTGGTTGATTGGTATGATATGTCTCATGGTTATTAGTAATAAATGGGATGAAGCACACCCCTTTCGATGTTGCAAAAGTAGGCTTGTGGCTATCCTCAGCCGTTACATTTTTAGATATTGAATTTACAGAAATAGATAAATCGCCCACAGAGCGATTTTTCTTCTACCTTTGCGCCATGATAACCATTAGAAAGACAACCCTCGCCGACCTCCCCGCCGTTATGGAGGCATATGATTACGGACGCGCGCTGATGCGTGCGCAAGGCAACACCACCCAATGGGTGAACGGCTACCCCACCGAAACATTTATCCGAAGCGAAATTGCCGACGGGCATAGCTTTGTCTGCACCGATGCACAAGGCACCTTGCTGGGCACCTTTTGTTTCATTGTAGGCGAAGACCCCACCTATCTGCGCATCGACGACGGGGCATGGCTCAACGACGGTTCGTACGGTGTGGTGCACCGACTCGCTACCAACGGCAGACAACGCGGCATCGGAGAAGCTTGCTTGGAGTGGTGCTCCACGCGTTGCGACAACCTACGTATCGACACACACCACAGCAATGCCGCCATGCAACATCTGCTACTGAAGTGCGGTTTTACCCGCTGCGGCATTATCTATGTGGCGGACGGCACGCCCCGCGTCGCCTATCAAAAAGTATTTAAAGCATAATCGTATCGGTACGTACCGTGACGTTTCCACACATGTCGGTAACGGTGACCTCAATGGTATGCCGCCCTTTGCCTATACGTTTGCGGTCTATGCGGTACTCCAACCGCTCGTTTATCGAATTGGGGATGCCAAACAGTGCATACTTCCCGTCTATGGTGCCACGATAACTTTGGATGCCGGTGTGCTTGTCTTCCACCTTATATATAATACGTCCGTTGCGTATCCATCGTGCGGGGTTGAGAGGAGTCACTTTAGGCGGAACGGTATCTATTGCCGCCACGTAAGTACCCAGTTCGCGAATGGTGGCGGTAAGGTAACCGTCGGCATAACTGCCTTTTACACCCGAGCGTTCGCCTTTGGCATTGATGCTTGCCACGTAGTATTTGGTACTGTCGGTATGTAGCGTGCGGCGCAGGCGGATGCGTAGGGTAGCACGTCCGTGCAACGGGATGTGGCGGTCGTGGAGTTGGTAGACATACGACAGTTCCGTGCTGTCGGCACGCACGGCATAGTTGAGGTAAGCATCGCTGTAGAGATTTCCGCGCGGCACCACCAAGCTCATGCCGGGTTCTTGCAGCAGGTTGGTGCGCTCCCAACGAAAGATGTATTTGTCGGCTTGCGGCATGGGGACAATGGGCATGCGCTTGCCCTGAATGACATAAGTTACTTTGGAGGTATTTCCCAGTGCATCGCTCAGCGTGTAGACCAGATGGTAAGGTCGTTCTTCGTCAATGGTAAGCAATCCGCGGCGGTCGTTTAGTGCCTGTAACATGCGCAGTGTGCAGCCCGGCTCAATGAACGACTTCATATACTGACCGTCAGCCCATGCATTAATCATGCGACTCTCCGCGGGCGCAAAGCGGTCGACGATGCTGCGGAATGTTTCTTTGCCGTCCACACTCAGGCTGACGCGATAGACGCCGTAACGGTTGTGTACCTCGTCCATATAGTCGTACGCACGCAGTCCCACGCCGATAACACCCCAAGCCGTCATACCTTCGGCAACTCCCTCGCCCGGTTGCGGATAGAGACGGATGCCCATGGCACGCGGCGCTGTGTGGTCGATTATCTTGTTTTTAAAAAAAGGCAGCGGGTCTACCGAGTCGCCCGTATCCGTTTCTATCACATCCAGATGCAAATGGGGTCCGAACGAATAGCCGGTGTTACCGCTCAGGGCAATCTTCTGTCCTGCCTTCACTACATATTCGCCGGGTTCGGGTATAATCTCTACTTCCCACGACTGTTGTTCGTACTGCAACTCTTCCACACGCTCGGCAATCTCGTCCGTAAACGCACTGAGGTGTCGGTTTATGGTGGTATAACCGTTGTCGTACGCAATCTCCAGCACGTAGCCCGAGCCATGTGTCACCCGTATCTTGGAAACATAACCGTCGCCCAAGGCATAGACCGGCTTGCCTATAGCACCTCCCGTCTTAAAGTCCAGCCCCCCGTGAAAGTGGTTGGCACGAATCTCACCGAAGTTGCCCGAGAAATAGATAGGTGGGTTTATCGGCAAAGCAAAAGAGGGTTGCTGCGCATACACGACAACAGATACAGCCCATGCAAGGGCAGTGATAAAGAGTGGATACAGTCTCATGGAGCTATTTTTAGGGCGCAAAGTAACAGATTTTTTTCGCACGATTAAATAGTCGATGATTATTTATTGAACAACTCAAACGTAGCCTTCACCCCCACCTCCTCGTACTTCCAGTTGGCAAAGCTCACAAAAAAGCCTACATCGAAAATGTGCGTACCCACACCGTAACCTATCTCCACATAGGGCTTTAGTTGGGGCATTATCAATCCGTTAAGGTAAAAGCGTTCGCTCAGCACATAGCGGGTAATCTTGCGCAGACGGGTGAGCAATACGAAGGGTGACTGATAGACGGCATGTGCCCGCAGATACTTGCGCGACGAGTTGTACCACACACCGTCGAGCAACTGAAACACGCCACCTATTTCGTCGTTCCACCCTACGGGGAGGTTGGAGCGTCGCAGATTGGCAAAGTCCACGAAGTACATCTGCTCCTGATTGGTAAAGGCGCCGCCGCCCACACGCAGATACAAACTACGCATTAATCCCAACTGAAGAGCATACTGCACATCTACCTCCAGTCGTTCGTAGGTTCCCGAACTGTTGAAGATGCCACTAATGCCCCGTTCCCAGTCGACGGAGATACCGGGGTATTTATAGTGCAGGTTTATTTTGCGCTGACCGTCCATATAGTAATATTGTCCGGGACGCCACGTCAGCTTGAGATGCGGAGCAAAACTGTTGTAGACATGCCGAAGGCGATATTCCGTTCCTCCGTTGCTTGCAGTGCTTTCGTCTTCGCCGTTGTCCGATTGACGGGTAGCGGACGTATTGGGGTCGACCGACGGAACCGTAGGCGTAATGGGTACCAGTTGCGAGCGGTTGATTTCGCTGCGTCGGTGCGACGAGAAACCGGCTTCGAACGTCAGTCCGTTGGTAATCTCCCACGTGTGACGCACGTTGAGGTAGAAGTCGCGGAAGTAATCCAAATGTATTTTACTCAGGTCGAAGATGCCGTCCAGACTGTCTTTCACCGCAGTAAGCACATCGCTGCTGTAGATGCGGTTACCGTTGCCGGCGTCGATATGTAACGAAGCACGCTTACTCGGCCAGTAGTCGAAGTCGCCGTTGACCGACCAATAAAACTCTTTCAGCTTGAAGTTGTAACCGATGCGGGGTCTGATTTGCAACACACGGTCGCCTGTGAAGATGCGTGTGTAGCGAAAGTCCTGTCGGTAAGAGATACCGCGGCTACTGCTATAACTCACCAAAGCGGGATTGAGCAAGGGCGAGAAACGTATGCTGCCGAACTTTGCCATGTTGAGTGTGTTGCGACTCACCAGCACGTCGCCCACCTGTCCCCAAAACTGTCGGCTCTTGCTGCGGGGCTTGCGCGGATGCAGCGTGGTATCGGTTTGTTGGAAGTAGCGGTGATACAAACTATCCTCGTAGGTGGTAAGCGGCAGGGGACGTATCCTATTAAAATAGGTGGTGTCGCGCTGATAGGCGTTGGTATCGGTACGCAACGTGTACGACTCGGTAAGGTCGTACTTACTCTTGGGTTGCCTACGTCGGTCGGGAGTATCGGATGCTTTTTGCGTGATAGATTGATAGTCCAGCAAAGCGGTATAGTTGGCATAAGCCACGTTGCCAAGGAAGCGAAACTTTGCCTGAATGTCGTAACGTGCGGGAAGAAATTCGTTATCCGTGCCCACTTCGCCCAGCTTAATGGTGTTACGCAAGCGCATCAGCTCCGAACGACTTTCAAAGAAAAGTTCGCGCACGCTCCACACATTTTCGCTCACCACCAGATAGCCGTTGATAAGCTGGAAGCTTTCGCTTTTAGGCAAAAAACGAATCTTGTATTGCCGTTCGTGTTGCTCGCCAAAAACGGAGTCGATGTGATAGGTATAGTAGGAGCGGGCGTTTGATGCCAGCGGTGAGAGCAGTTTGTTGGGCAGAAGCGTAGGTGCATAGACGTTGATACGGAAATAGTCGGGCAACTGACCGTCGAGTTCCCAAAAGCGCGAAGAGGTGCTGACGGTTGCCTTCAGCTTCTGGTCGTAAATATCGGGCGCCGTGTAGCGCACATCGCTATACGTCTCCATCACATATTCGCGGATATTGTTTCTCACCCGAAACATCGTGGGAAGAAAGCGCAGCAACTGGTTTTTCTTTTCGATGTTTACCACTCCTTTGATATAGAGTTCGGCAGTGTAAGTATCTATGATATGTTCGTACAAAGGCGCATAAAAGATGACACGCTCCATAATGGAATCGACCGTGGCAAGCGGACGCTTGTCTAAATGTTTAGGAACAAGCGTAGCATCTGCCTCCTGCCATACGACAAGCAGCAGGCATATCCAAACGATGATATGTACAAGATGCTTCACCTCGTTGTCTGACTATATTAGTCGCGACAAAGTTAAACAAAATAGCAAAGTACAAGCCTGAAAGAAGCTATCGAATGGCATAATAAGATAAAACTTTGTAAAAAAAGTATTGTGAATCATTTATTCTTCTTACTTTTGTGCTGTATAACACAGTTTTGTAACAGTAACAATGGCTGCAATTTTATCAGACAGTACCATTCAGGAACTAATAGCCGACATGTGGGCACCCTTGAATGACGAGCAGCGAGAGTTTCTCGCCAATCACTTTACGCTTCAGAATTACAAGAAGAACGAAATCATCCATTACGAAGGCGAAACGCCCAAGTACTTGATGTGTTTGCTAAGCGGCAAAGTAAAGATATACAAGGAAGGTGTGGGAGGCAGAAGCCAGATTATCCGCATGATAAAGCCGGTGGAATACTTCGGCTATCGTGCCTACTTTGCCGGAGAAGACTATGTCACCGCAGCAGCAGCCTTCGAGCCGTCGCGGCTTTGTCTGATTCCCATGAGTGCCATTATGACCTTGGTGGCACAAAACAACGACCTTGCCCTTTTCTTTATCCGCCAGCTCTCCGTCGACTTGGGCATAGCCGACGAGCGTACGGTAAATCTCACTCAAAAACACATTCGCGGACGATTGGCAGAATCGCTGCTGTTCCTCAAAGAGAGCTACGGTGTAGAAGAAGACGATTCGACCCTCAGCATCTACTTGTCGCGCGAAGACTTGGCGAGTCTTTCCAATATGACGACCTCCAACGCTATCCGTACCCTGTCGCAATTTGCCGTAGAACGACTGATTGCCATTGACGGGCGTAAAATCAAAATCATCGACGAAGAGAAACTGCGACGCATCAGCAAAATAGGATAATCTGTCTCATTAGCACATTAGCATATTGACATATTAACACATTATTACCTGTTTTCGCATCACAATGTCGTAATATTGTGCTTTCTACTAACTCACACTTTACCAAAAACGTGCCTTTAAACCGCACGCTATGCATGATCTCCCGCTACTCAACGAACCAACTCCGCGAAAACAACGAATCAACTCGGCGGAAACAATGAATCATCCGCCCGAAAACAACGAACTGTCGACGCGAAAACAACGAATCAACTGCCGGCTTAGCAAATTATCCCGGCAAGTTAGCCTGTATATCCCGGCAAATTATTGTGTTATCTCGGCAAATTATCGCGCTAACTTGCCGGGATAATTTCATAAAGTCCTTTTCGGGGCTGTTTTTTTGCGCTGAACACGCTTTTTGTTTCTTGACATAATTTCTTTATATCTTTCTGTAAGTGTGCGTATTAAGGCACTATTTTTACATAGTTTAACGCGCTACACTCGCACGAAAGTCACGAAGCCGTCCCTCAGCCCGAAATAAGCCCGTTTTTCGAGGGTTTATTTGACGTTTTGACACTTTGTCAAAGTCAAGAGCTAAATTCTAAGACACAGAGCTAACAATAGTGTATAAGAAGCTTGCATCTCTCTCTAAGCCACAAAAAACTATCGCCATTATTTGTGTATCCGACAGAGAGTTTATACCTTTGCAGCGCTAAAAACGGGTTGAGCACGGGTTTAACCGTCTCACCGAAGAGCATCGGAATGTAGCGCAGTTGGTAGCGCACTACGTTCGGGACGTAGGGGTCGGGCGTTCGAGTCGCCTCATTCCGACACAAGGCGACAACAGAGTAACATCGGTTGTCGCTTTTGTTTTTTCTCTGCGTAATTTTTGATATTTTGCAGAAAAAAAGAGCCTCCAACACGTGAAGACTCCTTTTCTTCGTTTCAATTAATTTGTCACAATTAAACAGAAACTCTATTTAATTCTCCAGCTAACCGATGCAGACCATCTACTATTTTCTGTGCTTGCTCTTTGCGAGGCTTTGAACGCCCGGCAGCATAATGGCTGAGTTGTTTTTGATTGATACCGGTAAGATGTTGAAGAGCAGCGAAGGAGAATACATCTTGATAGAAGTGTAATAAACTACGCACATCAAATTTATATCCAAAGCTATAAGATCCATCAAATACAGACGGATAAGCATCACCATCTTCTTTTGCACAATCTACATAGAAATCTACGCTGTCCTGAACTTCTTTTTCAAGTTCATCAAAATCGCCTGTTACAGCTACCACCCATCCCGGCAGTAACTCACACGAAGCGGAATAACCTTTTTCTGTTCGCGATACGCTGATAATCACTTTTTCCATACGCTATTTTTTGAAGTGAATTAGAGAGAAGGGCGGGCAGAACCCGACTCCCTCTCTGTTAATATCTTGTCACATAAAACACAATACTACTCACTTTTGAAAAGAGAAAAGGGTGTGGGGTTAGAAAACTAACCCCGACTGACGTTCCACACTTTTTAACTCGCCTCCCCATATATCAGAGGAAGGTTTACCGTTTAAGGTGACCTTTCCCTTCTTTACAGGGTGAAGTAATTGGCGATGACTCCCTCTCTGATGAACGATATACCAACCGTCATCAAGCAATGCCTTGAGCACTACAGCGGTTTTCAAAACTTTCATAGAACTATTGTTTAATGTGACAGCACAAAGATAGTACTTTTACTATTATCATCGAAGTAACGACATCGATAATAGTAGCGTATTTACTATTGTTTAACATTATATACTCCGACTATTTACCTTTTACCCATACAAGAGTACGTAGACAAAGAAGAAAAAAGAGGGACTAATTTGTGGCGAATAGATACGGGAAGGGGCGATAATTCGATACCGTATTCGACATACGAAAGCGGTAAGAGAGTAAATCTTTTGCCGCTTTCGTCTTTTTATCGGCAAACTTGTTTACTTTTGCTGCTGAATCTAACATCATTACCATGCGACATAGGCTACTCCTTCTGCTTTTTACCGTATGCTCTGCGCTGCGAGCGCAAAACATTACGGTACAAACCATCCCCACATTAGACCAACTTCCGGTCAACGCCGTCCATCGCATCTTCCAAGACAGCGAAGGCTACTTTTGGTATGGTACCGTCAACGGACTCTGCCGCGACGATGGACACCATATATATGTGTTCCGTTCGGACATACACACTCCCGGTCTGCTCAACAACAATTTGGTGAATTGCATTGCCGAAGACAAAGCAGGCAAAATCTGGTTTGGCACCTATAAAGGTGTTTATGTGATAGATAAACGCGACTACCGCATTACTCCGCTGGACGAACAGCGTTTGGGCGAGAAAATGATTCATGCCATTTATGTCACTGCCGACGGTTCTGTGTGGATAAATACCACAGGCGAATTACTACGGTACAGCGCCGACAAAACTTTAGAGAAAAGCTTCCCGCTTTACGACCGCCGTGGCAGAGCCATTTTTGCAGGCGGTCTTTGCCAAGGACGCAACGGCGAACTGATAATGGCACGACGCGACGGTCTGATGTGCAGACTCGACACACTGCAAGACGAATTTATCGCCTATCCCACCGAAGGCATCAAAGTACGCTACTTCGGCACACTGATTCAAGACAGCACAGAAGATTATTATTGGTTATCCAACTGGGGTGCAGGTATCGTGCGCTTCGACCCTCGTGCATCGCAAGACTCTATGTATGTGTATCAACCGTTACCCCTCAATACCGAAGGTAAGCCCAACAATGTGGTGATTCACATGGAGCAAGACAGTAGTCTGGGCTACTTGTGGGCTACCGCATCAGACAATCTTGTGGCTTACCGAAAAGACAGTCTGGGTATGCTGCACCAAATAGACATCTCGTACCTGCTACCTCCGTCCAATCGCATGCTCAACGAAGTGATAGAAGACCGCCAAGGTAATCTGTGGGTGTCGGCATTCGACCAGCCCAGCTTCATCGTGCGCTTTGCACAAGACTCTGCGACCGGTTTTACACTCCCCGCCATTCACCAACGAACACAGGGAAAAGCCGCTATCATGTCGCTGGTTGACAGTGGCGACCAAATATTCTGGCTTTCGCAAGAACGCACGGGAGTCTGCCTCTATGACTTACAGCACGACCAATTAGTGAGCTACAGCGATTTTGACAGCACCCGCCGTTTACCGCTCGACATGGTGAAAGAGATGACCGTGTCGCACCAAGTACCGCACGGTGTGTGGGCTGCCCGCGAAAACGGACAGAGCGCTTACCTCTTGGGGCGCGAAGGTATGACACCGCGTTATTACCGCCGCGTTGAGGTGGGTAACAACGAAAGCGATGCCGTGAGGGTACTCTACGAAGACAGCAAAAAACAACTATGGATAGGCACTTCGTCGGGATTGCACCGGTACGATTATTCTGCCGACTTGCTCACTACGGTATGCGATACGGTGGGCTTTGTAAGCGGCATCACCCAAGCAGCCAACGGCACACTGTGGGTATGCACCACCAACAAAGGTCTCTACCGCATATCACCCGACGACGGACAAGTACACTCCTACCCGTTCACTCACATCTTCTCTTCGCTGACACTGACCACCGACGGTACGGTGTGGCTGGGCAGCGAAGAGGGCGGACTCTACGCATTCTATCCCCATACCGCCGAATTAAAAGATTTCAGTGCGGTGTGCGACCTCAACGGTGACCAAGTAAACGGGGTCATTGCCGACATATTCAATCACCTTTGGATTAGTACCAACCAAAAGATTATCGAGTTTAACCCACGCAATAACCTGTTTTACACTTACCAGACCACCGATGCCAACATGCTGCTGTGGCGCATCATTCCTACCGCATCCACCGTCGGAACGGACGGGAAGCTCTATTACGGAGGCATTCCCGGTATCTTCTCCATTGCACCCTCTAATCGACTGGAGAGCGAAGGGCAAGCCGTAAAGACACACGTCACCAACATCAGTGCCTCGGGTAAGTCGCTTTTGCTGGACGGGCTTCATGCCGACAACTCATCCGCCAAGGTGACTCTGCACCCGAACGACCACAACATCCGTATCGAGTTTTCGTCGCTCAACCCTTGCTGCGCCGACAAAACCCGTTATGCCTACCAACTGGAGGGCATCGATGCCGACTGGGAATATACCCACCCCGGCAACAACACAGCCTTTTACAACCGAATACCCAGAGGCAGTTATCTGTTTAAAGTGAAAGCTACCGATGCCAATGGTCTGTGGAGCAATGTTGTCACTACATTGGAGATACATCGCTTGCCTGCCTTCTACGAAACGTGGTGGGCTTACTTCTTGTATGCCTTGATTACACTAAGCATCGTGCTCTATGCCATTTACGTATACGTACGGCGCATAGAGCGCAAAAACAGCGAACTATGGTCGGACAGCAAAGAGATGGTAGAGATGCACCGCTACCTACAGACCGAAATCACCACACCCGCTTACGAGTCGCTCGACAAACTCTTGCTGGAGAAAGTAACCAAAGCCGTGGAAGACAACCTCTCCGAACCCTCGTTCGGCGTCAGCGAATTGGCACAGTTCATGAACATGTCGCGCTCCACACTTAATCGCAAGCTGAAAACCATCACCGGGCAAACACCGCTCGACCTGATACGCCACATCAAGATGCAACATGCCAAGCTGTTATTGCAAGACAAGCAACGCAACATCAGCGAAGTCGCCGTCACCTTGGGCTACTTCAGCCGCAAACATTTCACCGAGTGCTTCAAAGATGAGTTCGGCATCACCCCCAGCGATTACCAGAAGTCACTTTAGCAACAGTAACCGTCAACCCTTTTAGCAATCCACCCCATGAAACTAAAACAACATCTTCCCCTGTTAGTGCTTGGTATCGCTTTCAGCATCGCCTCTTGCACAACAAGTTCGTCGGAAGAGGGTGCGTATGCCCTCAGCTTTATTCCCCGCAGTGTCAACTACATCGGCATCCAGCCCATACAACGCATCGCTCAGTCGGTTAACGGCATTGACGGCTACATAGACTGGGATGTCAGCGCCGACGGAGTACCCGCAGACGACTTGGTACTTTCGCTATGGACATCCAATACCAAGGAAGGCGTTACGGCAAATCTTGATCATGCCGAACAGGGCATCCCTTCGCTGGAGCATCAGATAGAGAGGAGCTATAAGCGCGCGGCACGTGCAAAGCTGCCGCTCGACGTCATGGAATATCGACTCACCGGCGTGAGCGCACTGACTATTACCGCGAATAGGTCGCTGTTCGGTGAGCCTGTGGGCACTTCACTCAACAATAAAATAAAGATTGACGACTATCGTCCTCCTTACATTGCCGACTATCGCTCCATGGGCTTGCTTTATGGCTTCGACGACCTTCCCGACCTGCCTGTAACCATCGACCAATGGTTGGCACTTTATCCACTGGCGCAACCCGTCATGCGGCTGATGTTTGCCGAAATGCCAACCCAATTGCCCGCCGTCGTACGGTTTACCGTAACCATGGTTACATCGGAAGGACGAGGGATGGGTTATACCACACCGGGGATTCAGATTATTCCGTCGTAATCGCGGCACGAAACAATCTGTCCTCCGCACACCGCACAGATTTTGGTAATTGGTCAATCAGGGGTGTTAAATGTCGCAAAACCCCTTTTAAGACATTTGTAGCCCTTGTTTGAACGTTTTTTCTCCTATGCAACTCCCTTTTCATTACGTAATTTGCATATAAATGGTTTAACCCTAATACATATCGTGATGAAACATTACATTTTATGGACTTTGTTTACTTGCCTGTCACTTACTGCCTTTGCACAGCAACGCACCGTGACGGGAACTGTGAAAGACCATGCCGGCGAGCCGATTATCGGTGCAGCGGTAATTCTGAAAGGCTCGCCAACAATAGGCACCGTTACTAACGTGGATGGCGCATTTACACTCTCGGTGCCTCCAAACAGCACACTCACTATCTCGTACATGGGCTATGCCACTCAAGAAATAGAGATGGCTAACCGCAACTCTGTCAACGTCATTATGCGCGAAGATAATCTGGCACTCGATGAAGTGGTGGTAATAGGCTACGGTACTCAGCGCAAAGGTGATGTAACCAGTGCCGTAGGCTCGGTAAAACGCGACGATTTCATTAAAGGCTCGGTAAGAGATGCCGGACAGCTTATCCAAGGTAAAATTGCCGGTCTGGCTATTACCAATGCCGGTGGAGATCCCGTAGGAAACACTTCTATTAGCTTGCGCGGTGTGGCTACCATATCGGGTACTAATACCGACCCGTTGATATTGGTTGACGGAGTGCCGGGCGATTTCAGCACCGTAGCACCCGAAGATATCGAAAGTATCGACGTACTGAAGGACGGCTCGGCTGCCGCTATCTACGGTTCGCGTGCCACCAACGGTGTGGTGCTTATCACTACCCGACAGGCAACGGGAGAGCGCATCAACGAAGTGGAATACAGTGGCTACCTCAGCACTTCGGCTATTTCCAAACGATTGGAGATGCTTACCGCCGACGATTATCGACAACAGATTGCCTCCGGCATACGCGATGCAGCATGGGACTTGGGAGCTACCACCAACTGGCTCGATGAGATTATGCGCACTCCGCTAAGCCACGTGCACAACCTTGCCGTACGCGGTGGCAACAGGCAGACCAACTACATCGTCAACTTGAACTACCGCCAACTGCAAGGCATCATGAAGGAGTCGGGACGCGAAACCTTCCAAGGACGTGCCGAAGTACGCCATGCCATGTTCGACGATAAGGTGAAGCTGCACTTCAGCATCATCGGGAATAAAACGGGCTACAACTCCATATCGAACGGCGGAAGCTTTAACAACTATATCTTCCGGCAGTCGCTCATACACAACCCCACCGAACCCATACGCAATGCGGAAGGCGGATGGAACGAACAACCCGGTATCTTTGAGTATGCCAACCCGCTGGGACTGATTTACGAAACAGACGGACGGCAAGATATTACCCAAATACGCTTTAACGGCGATATCACGGTAAACCCCATCAACGACCTTACGCTAAAAGCACTCTTCTCGTACGATAAACGCCACCAGAACGGAGGCTACTACGAAACCAAAGAGAATATCTCGACCATCCGCGACAATCGCAACGGTTACGCGTCGGTGAGAGCCAACGCCAACATGCAGAAACTAATGGAACTTACCGCACAGTACCGCAAAACCATCAACGACCACAGTTTTACCGCATTGGTGGGATATGGTTATCAGGAAACCGACTATACCAACATAAACGAAAGCAACTACGACTTCCCTACCGACAATTATAGCTATAACAACATCGGACAGGGTGCCGCCCTGAAAGAGGGACTGGCTTCGCAAGGTAGCAGCCGTTCGCAAACCAACCTCATCAGCTTCTTCGGTCGACTAAATTACTCGTTCAAGAACCGCTATTTGCTGATGGCTGCATTACGCCACGAAGGTGCCAGCCAACTGGTAGGCACCGACAACGAATGGGGCACCTTCCCGTCGGTGTCGCTGGGATGGCGCATCACCGAAGAGGAGTTTATGAAGGGACAAAATATCTTCGATGATCTGAAACTCCGCTTGGGCTATGGCGTTACGGGTAGTCAACCCAACAGTTCTTTCCGCGGAGTGCCTTTGCTGGGCTATGGAGCCTATTTCTACTACAACGGACGATGGATACAGTCCCTTTCGCCCACGCAAAATCCCAATCCAAACCTCAAATGGGAAGAGAAGCACGAAACCAACATCGGCTTGGACTTTGGTCTGCTCGACGGACGAATTAGCGGTAGCATCGATTACTACAACCGCGAAATACGCGACCTACTCTACAACTATACCGTACCTTCGCCCCCTAACCTATACACCTCTACACTGGCTAACGTGGGCAAGATGCGCAACAGCGGTTTGGAAGTATTGCTTAACTTCATCCCCGTCACCAACCGCGACGTGCGATGGAACTCCACCGTTACGTTCTCTACCAACACCAACAAACTGGTGAGCCTCTCCAACGACGTTTATAAGCTGACGCAAGACTGGTTCCTTACCGGCTGGATACAAGAACCTGTGAAAGTAGAATCGCACATTGTGCAGGTGGGCAAACCCATCGGCAACTTCTACGGCTTTAAAGTGGTGGATGCTACTGCCGACGGCAAGTGGATCTACGAAAACCGCAACGGAGAACGGGTGAACTACGATGACTTTACCCATGCCACGGAGGACAAACACGTGATAGGTAACGGCATACCTAAATGGTACTTGGGTTGGCAAAACAGCGTACGCTACAAGAACTGGGACTTGTCGGTGTCAATGCGCGGAGCTTTCGGCTATCAGATACTCAACGTGGCACGTATGTTCTACGAAAACCTGAGCCGCCAAGATTGGAACCGTCTGCAATCCGCCTACGACCCCATCTTTGGCAAAGCACAACTCAACTCGCTCTGTGCCGAAGAGTACAATAGCTATTACATTGAGGACGGCGACTACTGGAAGATAGACAACATCACCTTGGGCTATAACTTCAGACAGTTGGGTAAATACATCAAAGGGTTACGCCTGTACGTTACGGGACAGAACCTACTTACCATCACCGGCTACAAAGGCACCGACCCCGAAGTAAATATCGGCGGGTTAAGTCCCGGCTTCGACGACCGCGACCAGTACCCCAGCGTGCGCTCGTTTACCTTCGGTCTCAACATCAACTTCTAACCGTGGAATCTTCCGCTTAAAAAACAACAGATTATGAAAGCTAAAATAATGATATACGCACTGGCAGGAGCCTTAATCATCGGCGCCTCATCGTGCACCAACCTACTGGACAGGAACTATACCAACATTGTAGCCGACGGTTTTCAGCCGGGCGAAGATGATTTGGGAGCACTCCTCTCATCGGCATACATCCCTTGGCGCCAAACGTTCCTGCTATGGAACGGCGTAGCACGGGCACAAATGTTAAGCTCCGACGAAGATGTTATCCCCGCACGCCCCAACGGTTGGGTAGACGGCGGTATCTATAAACGCATGCATCAACACACATGGACAGCCGACGACGAAGTGGTAGTGGTGTCGTGGGATCGTACCTACACCGGCATTAACGCCTGCAACCGTGTGCTCTTTCAGATAGAGTCGGGACAGATTGCACTGGGCGAAAAACAGGAGGTTATTGTAGCCGAACTAAAAGTGTTGCGTGCCTCCTATTATTATATATTGGTAGACCTCTTCGCCAACGTGCCGCTGGTAACGCAGTTCGACGTGCCCGAAGGTTATCTGCCCGAACAGAGCACCCGCAAAGAGGTGTACGACTTTATCATGAGCGAACTCACCACCAACGTGCCGCTGCTCAGCGAAGCCATCGACACCGAGCACTACGGACGGTTCAACAAATGGGCAGGCTATGCCCTGATGGCTAAAATGTATCTCAATGCACAAGTATTCTCGGACGGCAACAACACCGAATGGGATGCCTGTATAGAAGCTTGCGACCGGATTATCAACATGGGACAGTATCTCTTGGAGAGTGAACAGCGACTGGTGTTTATCACCAACAACGAGAACTCCAAAGAGATCATCTTTGCCTTGCCGTTCGACGAGACATACGTCACCGACTGGAACGCCTTCGACTATCACATGTACACACTGCAACCCTCCAACCAGCAAACGTACAACTTCCAAGCAGGTCCGTGGGGCGGTGTATGCGTCATTCCGCAATATATCAATTCGTTTGATGCCGACGACGAACGACTCGCCAACGGCTTCATCAAGGGACAACAATACTCTTCGTCGGGTACGGTATTGAATTGTACCATGGGTGCCCTCACCGGTCAACCGCTGGCTTATATCAACGAAGTGCCCAGCATCGACGACTCCGAAGAGGTACACGGTTTGCGTTGGGGTAAGTTTGAATACGCCATGGGTATCACCAACCGCCTGAGTAATGACTTCCCCGTCTTCCGCTATGCCGATGTGCTACTGATGAAAGCCGAAGCGTTGTTGCGTTCGGGACATGCTGCCGAAGCAGCCGAACTGGTTACGCAAGTACGCGCACGCAACTTCACCGCCCAGCCGAACAAAGCCACCGTTACGGCGGCACAACTCGAAGCCTCCGGAACCATCTACGACTACGGCAGACGTGACAACTTGGTTCCGCCCACATCCGATGACACCTCTATTATACAGTACGGTCGAATGCTCGACGAACTGGGTTGGGAATTTACACAAGAAGGTCGCCGTCGTCAGGATATGGTACGCTTCAACGCCTTCACCACTCTGTCGTGGTTCTCGCACGACAAGAGCGATGCTACCAAAAACATTTTCCCTATACCCAATAGACAGTTGCGCACCAACGGCAACCTGAAACAGAACCCCGGTTATTCAAATTAATATTATTTTTTATTAAGTAAAAGGTTTATGAAATCATTAGGTATTATTTCTCTTTTTATCCTGTCTGCTGTGTTCTGTCTGCCTGTGAGCGGACAGACGCAACAGCGGATTGAGTCTTTTCCGCTGTCACAAGTAAGGCTTACCGACAGCCCGTTCCGTCATGCTCAACAAGCCGACATCTGTTACCTCTTGGGACTGGATGCCGACCGCTTGGCAGCTCCCTACCTGAAAGGTGGCGGACTAACACCCAAAGCCGAGAACTATCCCAATTGGGAAAACACCGGACTGGACGGACACATCGGCGGACATTATCTGTCGGCTCTCGCCTACATGTATGCCTCTACAGGAGATGCCCGCATCAAAGAACGATTGGACTACATGCTCGCCGAGCTAAAACGTGCCCAAGATGCTTCGGGCGACGGCTATCTGTGCGGTACACCCGGCGGAGAAGCTATCTGGAAAGAGATTCAGGCAGGCAACATACGTGCGCAGGCGTTCAGCCTGAACGACCATTGGGTGCCGCTCTATAACATTCATAAAACCTACGCCGGACTGCGCGATGCTTACTTAATGGCAGGCAGCGAAACGGCGAAAGAGATGTTGGTAAAACTCACCGACTGGATGATAAGCATCACCGACAAACTCACCGATGCACAGATGCAAGACATGCTACGCAGCGAACACGGCGGACTGAACGAAGTGTTTGCCGACGTAGCCGATATTACGGGCGACAAACGTTACCTCCAACTGGCACACCGCTTCTCGCACCAACTGGTACTGCAACCGCTGCTCAACGGAGAAGACA
This sequence comes from Mediterranea sp. (in: CFB group bacteria), assembly GCA_031262385.1. GTDB lineage: Bacteria > Bacteroidota > Bacteroidia > Bacteroidales > Bacteroidaceae > Bacteroides. The sequence goes on along the minus strand of JAISHU010000024.1, from coordinate 41,261 downwards.
AACTCACCGGCATGCATGCCAACACACAAATCCCCAAAGTAATCGGCTTTAAGCGCATTGCCGACTTAGAAGACAACCGTACATGGAGCAATGCCGCCGACTACTTTTGGCACAATGTGGTAGACCACCGCACCATTTCTATTGGCGGCAACAGTGTAGACGAGCATTTCCACCCCACCGACAATTTCGAACGCATGTTGCGTAGCGAACAGGGAGTGGAGACCTGCAACACATACAATATGCTGCGCCTGACCGCTATGCTCTACGCCACCTCGGGCAATGCCGCCTACATGGATTACTACGAACGGGCACTCTACAACCATATCCTTGCCAGTCAAAACCCCGTGCAAGGCGGACTGGTCTATTTCACGCCCATGCGTTCGGGACACTACCGCGTCTACTCGCAACCGCAAACCAGTTTCTGGTGCTGCGTGGGTTCGGGGATGGAGAATCATGCCCGCTACGGTGAGATGATATACGGACATCAACAAGGCGAACTTTATGTAAACCTGTTTATTCCCTCCACGCTGGACTGGAAACAACGACACGTCATCATCGAACAGCGCAACGACTTCCCCAACGAAGCAGGCACTACCCTTGTCGTTGCCGAAGGCGAAGAGCAAACTTTTGCTATTCATTTCCGCTTGCCGGCATGGAGCGGACAATGGAGCGTAACGATAAACGACAAGCCGATAACTCCGCCTGTTCAAAAGGGATACATCGTGCTGAACCGCACATGGAAGGCAGGCGATACTATAAAGCTTTCGCTGCCTATGACGCTCAAAGCGGTCGGACTACCCGACGGTTCGCCTAATTATTCGTTTACTTACGGACCTATTGTGCTGGCGGCAAACATGGGTAAAGAGAACCAAGACGGACTGTTTGCCGACGACAGTCGCGGTGGACACATTGCTCACGGACCGAGACTCCCGCTGACCGAAGCTCCCACCCTTGTGGGTGCTGCCGACAGCTTGCTGGCTTATCTGCAACCCGTTGCCGACAAACCACTGACCTATACGTTGACGCACCTCTATCCCACCCGCTACAAACAACTCACGCTGGAACCTTTCTATCGTCTTTACGAATGTCGTTACTCCCTCTACTTTCCGTTGGTTACGCCCGAAGAGTTGAACCGACACGAACAGGAACTGGCGCGCAGCGAAGCCCAACGCATGGCGCTCGATGCCGTTACCACCGACAAAGTAACGTGCGGCGAACAGCAACCCGAAAGCGACCACTTCATGGAGTCGGAACACTCTATGATAGGTACCGACGACGAAACCGGAGAGCACTGGCGTGCAGCACGCGGATGGTTTAGCTATCGCATGAAAACCGACAACCGGGCAAACACCTTGTATATACGTTGTCAGTCAAGCCCCCGCAACGACGCACGTGTTTTGGTTAACGGTCGGGTAATAGGCACCCTCACCGCCGAAAGTACTACGGTAGAGCTTCCTCTGCCCGCCGAAAGCAGGCAAGGCGAAATTGTGGTAAGAATAGAAAAGGAGAGCGCTAATATGACGCCTCGCTGTTACGAAGTGAGGCTGATAAAGAGATAAAAGGTATCAGAATGTCACAATATTGCGCTTTTTGCTAACTCGTACTTTGCGAAAAAAGAGTGCTCAGCCGGAAGAGAACGCACTCCGAACCCGTAGTCAGTTCGTTGCAAACACGAAAACAACGAATCAACTCGGCGGAAACAACGAATCATCCGCACGGAAACAACGAACTGTCGACGCAAAAACAATGAATTAACTGCCGGCTTAGCAAATTATCTCGGTAAGTTAAGCTGTATTTCCCGGCAAATTATTGTGTTATCCCGGCAAGTTATCACGCTAACTTGCCGGGATAATTTCATAAAGTTCTTTTTGGGGCTGTTTTTTCGCGCTGAACACGCTTTTTGTTTTTTGACATAATTTCCTCGTATCTTTCTGTGAGTGTGCAGATTGAGTAGCCTATTTTACATAGTTTAACGCGCTATACTCGCACGAAAGTCACCAAGCCGTCCCTTAGTCCGAAATAAGCCCGTTTTTCGAGGGTTCGTTTGACGTTTTGACACTTTGTCAAGGATGCGTCTCCCAACTTCTACCCGCACACGACCAGCTCAAAAAAGGGAAACCGCCCTCTCCCTTGACAGGAAAAGACGGTTTCCCGGATGTAGAAACGAAGATTAGATATAACTAACGACCCTTTCTACCTTTAGAAGCTGTTTTAATTTGAGTAATCTTGATTTGAGAGCTATTTCAATAAAACCAAACAGCTTCTGAGTTCGATACGTTTTTACAAATTCCTGAAAACAACTCTTCTCTTTATCGACGGTGCATGTTACGAGGACCTCTCGGACCACCTTGTCCACCGCGACGCATACCTCTGTTCTCTTGATCTTTGGTATAGGCAGCAAACTGCTCTTTTGTTAAGATGCCTTTCAGCTTCGTGCTGTAAGCTTCGCGCGCTTTGGTCATCTCTTCGCGTTGCGCATCGGTAAATTGTCCCGGTTGTCCGCCGGCAAATATACCGCGCATCTTTTCTGTGAAGGCTTTGTTTGCTTCGAGCACTTTACCCTTCTGCTTGTCATCCAGTTTATACTGCTTTACCATACGCTCCGTCATTTGTTCGGGATCCATTCTACGGGGACCTTGAGCCATAGCCGTACCTCCTACAAGCAGGGCAGCTACTAATAACAATAAATACTTCTTCATAACTGTTTGTAATTTAAATGAAACATTTGTTTTAACTATCTTTTGTTGGTTGTTTGTTTCCCCTATGACTGCCGCCCCACCAAGAAGTTTAATAAAAAGAGGTGCGTTTAACATTAAATAGTTCGTATGTTAATAATAATTCGCTCTTCTTTGTAACTTTGCGCCCGCTTATAATCAAAACGATATCTAAATCTTACAACTGTATAGTGTTTAAACTTACTATCATGACTTTAGAAAATTTGGAAAAGCGTGTGCTGACAGGGGGTGCCGTTACGCCCGAAGAGGCAGAATGGTTGGCTACACACCCCGATAAACCCGCCTTGTATGAAGCCGCACACCGCATCACCGTAGCGCTTGCTTCGCAAGAATTCGACATGTGTTCCATTATCAATGCCAAGTCGGGGCGCTGTCCCGAAAACTGCAAGTGGTGTGCACAGTCATCTCATTATCACACCAAAGCCGACGTATATGAACTGGTGGACAAAGAAGAGTGTCTGACACATGCCGAAGCCAATCAGGCACAAGGCGTGGCACGCTTCTCGTTGGTCACGAGCGGACGTAAACTCTCGCCGCGCAACATGGACAAAGTGTGCGAGTCGGTACGCTACATGCGCCAACATAGTTCGATACACCTGTGCGCTTCGTTGGGATTGCTGGGACAAGAAGAGCTGCGCAACCTGCACGAGGCAGGCGTGACACGCTATCACTGCAACCTCGAAACGGCTCCCAGTTACTTCCCCACGCTTTGCAGCACCCACACTCAAGAAGAGAAAGTAGCCACACTGCGTGCGGCACGTGCCGTAGGCATGGAGGTATGTAGCGGCGGTATCATCGGCATGGGCGAAAGCCTGAAACAACGCATCGAATTTGCCTTTACGCTGCGCGAACTGGAAATACTCTCTATCCCCATTAACCTGCTGCAACCCATTGCCGGAACGCCGTTGGAGCATCAAACACCACTTACCGAAGAAGAGATTCTTACGACCATTGCCCTGTTTCGCTTTATCAACCCCACCGCCTATCTGCGTTTTGCCGGCGGACGGGCACAACTCAGCGAAGAGGCTGTAAAGAAAGCGTTGCACATAGGAGTAAACTCTGCCATTGTAGGCGACATGCTGACGACGCTCGGCTCGCAGGTGTCCAAGGACAAGCAACTCATTACCGAAGCCGGCTACCACTTCAGCGATTCGCAGTTCGACCGCGAACACTTGTGGCATCCCTACACTTCGACCACCAATCCGCTGCCGGTCTATCAGGTGGAGCGTGGCGACGGTGCCACTATCACACTGAAAGACGGACGCACGCTTATCGAAGGAATGTCGTCGTGGTGGTGCATGATACACGGTTACAATCACCCCGTGCTGAACCGCGCGCTGACAGAGCAAATTGCGAAGATGTCACATGTGATGTTCGGCGGATTGACACATCAACCTGCCATCGAACTGGGTAAACTGCTGCTCTCTATCTTGCCCGCCCCGTTGCAAAAGATATTCTATGCCGACAGCGGTTCGGTATCGGTAGAAGTTGCCATGAAAATGGCTGTACAATACCAATATGCCAAAAGCAAGGCTACCGGCAACGAACGTCTGGCAGCCAAAAGCAACTTCGTAACCATTCGCAACGGCTACCACGGCGACACATGGAATGCCATGTCGGTGTGCGACCCCGTTACGGGCATGCACTCGCTCTTCGGCTCGTCGCTGCCGGTACGCTACTTTGTACCACGCCCCACTTCACGTATAGACGGAGAGTGGCATCCGTCCGATGCCGACGAACTGGAAGCTTGCATCGCGGCACATCACACCGAACTCGCCGCACTGATTCTGGAACCTATTGTACAAGGTACGGGCGGCATGTGGTTCTATCATCCGCAGTATCTGATAGAAGCGGCAAGAATCTGCAAAAAATACGACTTGCTGCTGATATTCGACGAGATAGCCACCGGCTTCGGTCGCACCGGCAAACTCTTTGCATGGGAACATGCCGGCGTAGTGCCCGACATCCTATGCATCGGCAAAGCACTTACGGGCGGCTACCTGACATTCTCAGCAGTGCTGGCTACCAACGAAGTGGCGGATACCATATCCAACAACGCTCCGGGCACCTTTATGCACGGACCTACCTTTATGGGCAATCCGCTGGCTTGTGCCGTAGCTGCCGCCTCTATCAAATTGCTAATGTCACCCGAATACGATTGGCAGAAGCGCGTAGCCCGCATCGAAGCGCAAATGCGCGATGAACTTCTTCCCGCCAAACAGTTGCCTCAAGTTGCCGACGTGCGGGTACTGGGTGCTATCGGTGTTATCGAAATGAAAGAACCTGTGGATATGGCACGCATGCAACAACGCTTTGTAGACGAAGGTGTTTGGGTGCGTCCTTTCGGACGATTGGTATATGTGATGCCACCTTATATAATAGAGCCGCCACAACTCACGAAGCTTACCGGCGCACTTATCAACGTGGTTGCCTCATGTCGCTCATAGACGACATGCAGCAAGAGCTGCAAAACCTGCGGGCACAAAGCAACCTGCGCACGCTACCCCGTCAGCAACACCAAGGCAAGTATATCGTGGTGGAGGGGCGGCAAATGCTTAATCTGTCGTCCAACGACTATCTGGGCTTAGCCGCCGATGACACGTTGCGACAGAAGTTCTGTGAAAGCGATGCCGTACGGCATCTGTTTACCTCGTCGTCGTCGCGTCTGCTGACGGGTAACTTTGCCGAGTACGAGGCGTTGGAACAGTGGCTCGCCGAACGCTTTCACGCCGAAGCGGCGCTGCTCTTCAACAGCGGTTATCACGCTAACACCGGCATACTGCCCGCCGTTACCGATGCACATACGCTGATACTCGCCGATAAATTGGTACACGCCAGTCTTATCGACGGTATCCGACTCTCTGCGGCACGTTGCATTCGCTACCGCCACAACGACATGAGTCAATTAGAACGCCTGCTGAACGAACATCACACGACGTACAGGCAAATAGTGGTTGTTACCGAAAGCATCTTCAGTATGGACGGTGACGAGGCCGACCTGCCAAAGTTGGTCGAATTGAAACGCCGCTACGAGAATGTGTTGCTTTACGTGGACGAAGCGCATGCCTTTGGCGTGCGGGGTGCTACGGGGCTGGGGTGTGCCGAAGAACAACAATGCACGGGCGATATAGATTTTCTGGTGGGCACGTTTGGCAAAGCGGCAGCTTCCATGGGCGCCTACTTGGTGTGCAATCAAACCGTGCGCAACTACCTGATAAACAAAATGCGTACCCTGATATTCAGCACTGCACTTCCACCGATCAACGTGGCGTGGACACAGTTTGTCCTTGCCGGCGATTCAGTCGACTATGCCCGCAGGCGCGAACATCTGCAAACTATCAGTCACAAATTGCGGGCGGGCTTGCAAGCCAAAGGTTACACCTCTCCGGGCAACAGCCACATTGTTCCGCTGGTTACGGGCAGCAGTGCCGAAGCGGTCGAAAAAGCATCAATGCTACAAAGTTGCGGCTTCTATGCGTTGCCCGTACGCCCGCCTACGGTACCCGAAGGAGGCTCGCGCATTCGTTTTTCGCTTACGGCAGCCCTCGCAGAGGATGAGATAGAACGACTGCTGGCTTGTCTATAAAGTCTGTATCCAACTTCACTACCCATAAATAGGGATTGCCTGTCGTGCTTTGACCACACGACAGGCATTTTTTTTACCTGTAAATAGCGATTGACGGACGACGGAATAAGCAAGACCTTTGCAGTGTCAAAATCAATCGAATTTTTATAGGTAAAAAGAATGAAAACAGCAATAACAAAGTACTGTTCGTTCACGCTTCTGTTACTGACGGCAGTTCCTTCGGTATCGGTATGCGGACAACAGAAACGCGTGAAATACGTTACGGAGAGTAGCTTAGCCGATACGCTGCGCGACGTGCAACTCGACGAGGTGGTGATAACTGCCGGTGGAGTGAAACGTGTGCAGCGTACGCCGTTTAATGCGGTGGCTGTGGATACGCGCGAGTTGCAAAACAGCACTAAAAACCTTAGTGAAGCTTTGGGCAAATTGCCCGGTATGAAGTTGCGCGAGTCGGGCGGTGTAGGTTCGGATACCCAATACATGCTCGATGGCTTCAGCGGACGTCACGTCAAAGTGTTTATAGACGGGGTGCCGCAAGAAGGGGTAGGAGTTTCTTTCGGGTTGAACAACATCCCCGTGGGTTTTGCCGAACGCATCGAAGTATATAAAGGTGTGGTTCCCGTAGGCTTCGGCACCGATGCGTTGGGAGGAGTTATCAACATCGTCACCAACAAGAAACGACGCCGCTGGTTTGCCGATGCCTCTTACTCCTACGGTTCGTTCAATACGCATAAATCGTACGTCAACTTCGGGCAGTCGTTCCCAAGCGGGCTGATGTACGAGGTGAATGCTTTTCAAAACTACTCGGACAACTCGTATTACGTGGATACCCCGGTGGAACACTTCAACACCGACGGAAGTACTTCGCTCAACTCGAAGATTATTGAGCATGTGAAACGCTTTAACGACACGTATCACAACGAAGCCGTTATCGGCAAAGTCGGTCTGCTCGATAAAAGCTTTGCCGACCGGTTGGTGCTGAGTTTTACGTGGTCGAACTTCTATAAAGAGATACAGACGGGTGTTATTCAGAAGGTGGTTTTCGGCGAAAAGCATCGCAAAGGATATTCGCTGATGCCTGCACTGGAGTACGGCAAGCGCGACTTGTTTACCAAAGGACTGGATGTGACGCTCACGGCTGGCTACAACAATAACCTCACACAAAACATCGACACCGCCTCTTATCGCTTCAACTGGCTGGGCGAACGTAAGTACTTGGGCGGACAAACGGGCGAGCAGTCGTATCAAAACTCCGAGTTCGTCAATCACAACTGGAACGGAACCTTTAGTGCCCGCTACCGCATAGGACTACACCACTCTTTTACGCTGAACCATGTGTTGCAGTCGTTTGTACGCAGCAGCCTCTCCGATGTTACGTCGTCCATATCGGACGGCAGCATCGACAAAGTAACGACCAAGAATATCACCGGACTACAATACCGCTTGCTGCCGAACGAACAATGGAACTTATCGGTCTTCGCCAAATTGTACGCGCAGCACAACCAAGGTCCGGTCTCGACCAACTCCAACGGCATAGGCAATTACGAACGACGCAACCACAACATGACTGCACCGGGCTATGGTGTCGCAGGTACCTACTTTATCGTCCGTCCCCTGCAAGTCAAACTTTCGTACGAACGCGCCTATCGCTTGCCGGGCATCGACGAACTCTTTGGCGACGAAGACCTTGAAATAGGTAAGATTGAGCTAAAGCCCGAACAGAGCCACAACATCAACCTCAGTATAAGTTACGACAGTCGTCTCGGTAAGCACACATTTTACGCGGAGGGCAGTTTGGTATATCGCGACACACGCGATTACATCCGCCGTCGCACCGACTCGTACAGCGGCAATAAAGTTTATGCTTCGTTCGAGAACCACGGACGTGTGCGTACCGAAGGTTTCAATGTGTCCGCACGCTACGGGTATGCCGGTTGGCTGGCAGTGGGAGGTACCTTTAACTATATGGATGTACGCGACCGCGAACGTTATGCGAACGGAGGCACACAGCAGGCAAGCCTCACCTTCGGTGCACGTCTGCCCAATCAGCCTTATATGTTTGCCAATGCCGACCTGTCACTGCTTTGGCGCAACTTTCTGCGGCGCGGCAATCAGTTGACGTTTACCTACGACGACTTCTACATGCACAGTTTCCCTCTCTATTGGGAGAATTTGGGCGACGCTTCCACCAAAGAGCGCGTACCGTCACAGTTCAGCCACAATGTTAGTCTGACGTACAGCATCGGCAAGGGGCGTTACAATTTCTCCGTGGAATGTAAAAACCTGACAAACGAGAAACTCTACGATAACTTCAGTTTACAAAAAGCCGGACGTGCATTCTACGGTAAGGTGCGCGTTTATTTCGGCGGTTAAGAGCACTAAAATCAAAACAGCTCCTAAATACAATATAAATAATTAAGTATCTTACAAAATGAAAAAGTTCTATTTTAAATCGGTCTTTGCAACCGCAGTTTTGTTGGGAAGCACGTTGACTTCCTGTGAGAATGATTCTCCATTCCCTTCCAATCCGTCGAACAAACAAGGGCAGTATATTATTTCCGCCACCGCAGGTGGTGCCAACTATCTGCTGCAAGCCGAATCGTTGGACGAAGGCAGTGTCACTGCCGTAGGCGGCGGTATGGAAACCCCCACCGGTACCATGTGGCATTTTTATGAAGACAAGTACCTCTATCGATTGCAATACAATCAGGGCAATGCCGGCGTAACATCGTCTTATCAGCTCAATGCCAACGGCGCTATAGAAGCCCGTGACAGCGAATACAACATCACCCGCTTCACCACTTATGCAACGGTAGACAACTATGTAATGACCGTTTCGGCTGCCGACACGGATAAAAAAGACGACGCAGGAAATGTAGCTAAAGGATTGGGGATCACTTACCTGCACGCCACCAATGAAATAACCTCGAATGCTACGCTGCCATGCGAGAACTTTTTGGGTAACGGCGAGTATGTGAGCCTTGCGGGTATCGTTGAGGCAAACAATCTGGTGTACACATCGGTAATACCGATGGGATTGAGCCGTTACGGTGTGCAGAGCGATGGCGGCAAGTGGGTTACCAATCCCGACTTGATAACTCAAGAAGACGGCGGTACCGGCAGCGGTGCCTACGGAACAGGGGTAGTACCCGGTACGCAATACCCCGACTACGCTTGGGTGGCTATCTACCCCAACGAGCAGTTTGCTATCCTTAACCCCACAATTATAAAGAGCGATAAAATTGGTTATGCTTGCGGACGCAACCGTTCACAATACCTGCAAACCATTTGGGCGGCGGACAACGGTGATGTGTATCTCTTTTCGCCCGGCTACGGACGCCTCACATCGAACAAGTATCAGACTCCGGGCAAACTTCCTTCCGGCGTGGTACGCATCAAGAAAGGCGCCAAGGAGTTTGATGCCGACTACTACGTTAACCTCGAAGAACTTACCGGCGGACAACCGCTTTATCGCTGTTGGCATATGACAGGCGACTACTTCCTGCTGCAAATGTACACCAATGGATTGAACGGAACAGGCATCGCCACCACCAAACTGGCTGTCTTCAAAGGTGAAGATAAAACATTACGCTATGTAACGGAGTTACCCGAACCGGCTCTTATCACGTCGTTTGCCAACGAGCCTTACAACGAAAAGGGAGTTTCGTATATGCCGGTGGTAACCAATGACGGCAATCAGCCGGCACTCTACCGCATAGACCCCGTTACGGCTACCGCGACTAAAGGGCTGACCGTCACGGCCGACGGTGTAAGTGCCGTAGGACGGCTTACCATACAATAACAAGCCTTGAGCGCAATGAGAAAGACTTTTAAAAAGTTACATCTGTGGCTATCTCTTCCTTTCGGACTGATTATTTCAGTGCTATGCTTTTCGGGTGCAGCACTGGTATTCGAAAAAGAGATTAGTGAAGCTGCCCAACAGCCTCTTTATTTTGTAAAAGAGGCAGGCAGCTCCACGCTTTCAATGGATGAATTGGCAGAGAGGGTGACTGCTACTCTGCCCGACAGCATAACGGTAACGGGACTTACCGCCTTTGCCGACCCGCAACGTACATGGCAAGCCACGCTGTCGCAACCACGCCGTGCATCGGTCTACATCAACCCCTACACAGGCGAAATTACCGGACGTTACGAACGCGCCCCCTTCTTTGCATTTATGTTCCGCCTACATCGCTGGCTACTCGACACCATAAAACCCGATGGTGGAATGTTTTGGGGTAAGATGATTGTGGGTGTATCTACACTTGCTTTTGTCTTTGTCTTGCTATCCGGACTCTTCGTATGGATTCCACGTAACCGCAAAGCATTAAGAAACCGCCTCCGCGTGGAGCGACAAAAAGGGCGGAGGAGACTGTGGTACGACCTGCATGTATCGGTAGGCATTTACATCTTTCTGTTTCTGTTGATGATGTCGCTCACGGGACTTACATGGTCGTTCGACTGGTATCGTACAGGGCTTTACAAAATATTCGGCGTAGAGGCACCGACCGGTGGTGGACACGGCGGAAGTTTGGGTAAAGGCGAAGGAGGTGGAGAACGTCGTAAGGAAGGAGGAGATGCGAGTCGATTGCCTTTCGCACATTGGCAAAATGTCTACAATCAATTGGCGGCAGCCAATTCTGCATACCACCAAATAACAGTGGGACAAGGTGTAGCCTCGGTTACGTTCGACCGTTGGGGTAACCGGCGCGCAGCCGATCAATACAAGTACGATTCGCACACAGGCGAATTCACGGGAGTTGTGCTCTATCGGGATGCCGCGAAAGCCAACAAGATATTCGGCTGGATTTATTCGCTACATGTGGGAAGTTTCGGCGGCACAATTACCCGTATCATCTGGTTTTTTGCTGCGCTGGTGGGTGCTTCGCTACCGCTTACAGGATATTATCTGTGGATGAAACGGAAGCGATGGGTGTAAGTTAAATTCCTAAAGCTTCTTTTCCCGCCGCAATAATCTCTTCCACCTTTCGCACTGTCGTTACCGGACGGCGATACTCCTCTATCTTCACGGTACCACCCATTGAGACGGCTTCGTTGCGGAAAATCATAGGGCTTCCTATCTCTTCGCGGGCGGAGAAGTGAAATTCCGTAATGCCGGTTTCGGCGGCGATGCGGGCAATGTTTTGACTGTTGACGCCGCTACCGGCAAGCAGGGTGATACGTCCGGCAGCTTGTCGGTTCAGCACTTTCAACAGGGGAATGCCTTGCAGAGCGGTGGATTGTCCGCCCGAAGTAAGGATGCGATTGACACCTACCTCAACGAGTTGTTCCAGTGCCTCTTGCGGGCTGCGGCATACATCGAAAGCGCGGTGAAAAGTAACAGACACTCCTTGCGAAGCATCCATCAGTTGTCGTAAGAATGAAAGGTCGATGTCGCCTTGCGGAGTGAGACAACCGAAAACAAGCCCGTCGACTTCTTGTCGACGGGCGTTTTCTATATCTTTCAGCATGATGCGTTGTTCCAACGGCGAGTAAAGAAAGTCGCCGCCACGCGGACGGATGATGACATGCAAGCGGGTGCTTGTAAGCTGTTCGCGCGCCAAGGCAATGTCGCCAAACGAAGGAGTGGTACCCCCTTCGGGGATGCCGGCACAGAGTTCTACCCTGTCGGCACCGCCTGCCTGTGCAGCAAGGCAACTCTCCACGGAGTTGGCGCAAACTTCGAACCGCATAGCTATGTGCAGCTTATTTTGCAAAGCTCACCGCACGCGTTTCGCGGATAACGGTAATCTTTACCTGACCCGGATAGGTCATTTCATCCTGTATCTTTTTAGCTATTTCGCCCGACAAGCTTTCGGTTTGCTTGTCGTCAATCTTGTCGGCTCCCACGATGACACGCAGGTCGCGACCCGCTTGTATCGCGTAAGTCTTGGTAACGCCGGGGTACGCCATGGCGAGTTGTTCGAGATCGTTGAGGCGCTTGATATAGGCTTCCACAATTTCGCGACGTGCACCGGGGCGGGCACCTGATATGGCATCGCAAACCTGTACGATAGGAGCCAGCAAGCTGGTCATCTCCACTTCGTCGTGGTGCGCGCCGATAGCGTTACAAATATCCGGTTTCTCTTTATACTTCTCGGCAAGCTTCATACCATAGAGTGCGTGCGGCAATTCCGATTCCTCGTCGGGCACCTTACCAATGTCGTGCAGCAAGCCGGCGCGTTTGGCTTTCTTGGGGTTCAAGCCCAGTTCGGCAGCCATTACGGAACAGAGGTTTGCTGTTTCGCGCGAGTGTTGTAGCAGATTTTGTCCGTACGACGAACGATATTTCATTTTACCGATGATACGCACAAGGTCGGGATGCAAACCGTGTATGCCAAGGTCGATAGTGGTACGCTTACCGGTTTCTATAATCTCTTCTTCTACCTGTTTGCGTACCTTCGCTACCACTTCTTCGATGCGGGCAGGGTGAATACGACCGTCGGTTACCAATTGATGCAACGCCAGACGGGCTACTTCGCGGCGTACAGGGTCGAAAGCCGACAACACAATGGCTTCGGGGGTGTCGTCTACCACAATTTCTACGCCGGTGGCAGCTTCGAGTGCGCGGATGTTGCGTCCTTCGCGGCCGATGATGCGTCCTTTTATTTCGTCCGAGTCAATGTGGAACACCGTTACGGAGTTTTCGATGGCTGTTTCGGTGGCAACGCGTTGGATAGACTGGATCACGATGCGCTTAGCCTCTTTGCTTGCGGTGAGTTTAGCATCGTCCACAATGTCGTTGATGTACGACTGTGCCTGCGTTTTAGCCTCCTCTTTGAGCGATTCCACCATACGTTCCTTGGCTTCTTCCGCCGACAGACCGGCAATGGCTTCGAGTCGTTCTATTTCCTGCTGTTGCAGTTTATCCAATTCGTCTTTCTTTTTGTCGACGATAGAGAGTTGAGTTTCGAGATTTTCGCGTACCGCTTCGGCTTCCGCCTTCTTGCGTTGAATTTCTTCCTGACGCTGGTTCAGCACCAATTCGCGCTGTTTCAGTTTGTTTTCTACCTGCTGGATTTTCTGGTTGCGGATAGATACCTCTTTTTCCAAGTCGGCTTTTTTATTGAGGAACTTCTCTTTGACTTCCAGCAACTTGTTTTTCTTGATAACTTCTCCTTCGGCCTCCGCTTCCTTCAGAACTTTGTTATATTTGGATTTCAATCCGTATCTGAAGAGAATGTATGCCGCGACTCCGCCTATAAGCAGAGAGGCAATGGATGCAATTATGGTTATTACTGTCATTGTTTGTAAATTGTTTTTAATTTATATCCTAATACTATACTAAAAAAGCGCACTGTTAAAGCTACTCTCGGGTATTGAGAGTTCCTTTGCACAGTGCGCAGATTATTCTGTTTAGAGGTAGAACTTTCGGGGTAGCAGACGGGTGTATGGAGCGATTATTCTCCTTTTATACAGTTTTCCAGCACCTTAGTCAGTTCCATTACCTTTTGGTCGTACGGTTCGGTGTCGTTACCTTCTCTGAGCAGGAGGCTTTCCAACGCATAGTTGTATGCAACGATGGCAATAGCCCGTTCTTTAGAAAGCTTTCCGTCGTATTTGTTCATCAATTCGTTGAACTGTACGTCCACCTCTTTAGCCGCTTTTCTCGCCATTTCTTCACGTTTCCGTTCGGTAGTGGCAGCAAAGCTGTTGCCTGCTATTTTGAGGTTTATTTTTATCTTATCGTCCATACATCTTCGTTTTTAGTCTTGTTTTAACAACGCGATGCACTTATCGACTTCACGCACTAATTTAGACAATCGCAACTTCGTCCGGTGGACATCGCTGCCGTTAAGGCTGATTGCCATTGCAGTTTTTAGGTTTGTATAGTCCGTTTCCAACGTTTTATAGTCGTCTTGCATCTTGTCATACGCTTCCTGTTCGTTGCGGAGCTGCTGTTTCAGCACGTCATTTTCGCGCTTTAGCTCCTCGTACAGATATATCAAGTGACGTAATCTTGCTTCAAAGGTGCTTAACCGATTTCTTTCTGCGTCAGTCATTACTATACCAAAATTGCATACAAAAGTACAGTTTACTTACACAACACAAAAATTTTCAAGAAGAAAAAAGGCATTTTTCACGAAAAAATAAATTATCGCCCCGTTAATCCCGTGTTTTCCCTATACACAGGAAGTTTGATTTTTTATTTTTCACAGCGATTTAATATATTATGATATAGCGAGTTTCTGGGACGAATAGAGGTGAAAGAGGAGAAAGGGGGATGTTTCACACCGGATTCGAAAAAACCTCGGAGCAATTTTCTTCACGAAAACCACTCCGAGCACATAAAAAGTCATTTGTTGTTAAGAGAATCTATGAATATGTATTGTAATGATTGTCTTAGAAACTGTTTTGATTTTAGTATTCTTTGATTTGAGGGCTATTTTCTATCGTCCTCATACAGCTTATACTCTTGTATGCTTTGAGTTGTCGGTGCAATCTTCACCTTCTTGCCGCCGCTGAAATACCATGTCACTGCAAGATTGACATATTGCTCCCGCGTGTGGTCGTTAGACAATTTCGTATAAGCATTTGTCGTCGTGATGCGGTCACGACGCTTGCGATATAACGAAAAGTCGGCTCTGCATTCTATTTTGTCTTTCAAGAACGTTTTGTAGAGAGAGCCGTACACTGCGAAGATAGGCTTCATCAGCACATCCAAATAGTGAGTTTTCGGTTCGTATTGAAACATAAGCGTGCCGCCGAAAGCCTGCGTGAAATTGAGGTCATTGTTTAACTGGAATGTCCAATGCGCCTGATGGTTGACGCGATAGCTTTCTGTCTTTGCCGAATTAAACATCATGTTCACTCTTGCTCGGAGTTGCCACCATTTAAACGGATTGACCTTTCCCTCTATGCCGAGCAACTCAACATATTGCCTACTCCCGTTTTGCGGCATGGTATAGCTGACATCTTTCTGCTCGGTATCGACCTTGGTGTCATAATAAATCCGATTGGAAATATAGACGAAGCCTGCGAAAAAGGTCAGCTTCTGAAAGAGACCGACCATCGCCATCAGCTCGTTATTAACGGGTGTGGTCAAGTCCGGATTGCCCACCACATACGATTGAGGCGATGAATAGTGCTTGTAGGTAGAAATAATGCTGTAAGGCAACTCTTCGATGCTCCGTTTATATTGTAGGGTAAATATATGTCCTTTTTGCGGATTGAGCATATACATCACGCTCACCATTGGGCACAAGCTCCAATAATCATTCTTATTGACGATGCCTTGGGTATTTACATTCATGATGTTTCCTTGATACCTCAATCCCACTTCATATTGCATCCGCTGTTTCAAGGTACCGGAATAATCGACGAACAGAGCCGGCTGATAACCATTCATGGAGGCATTCATCTCGTCGACCTTCACATCAATTTGTTTCTCTCGGTAGTGGACATATTGCATATCGCCACCGACAGAGAACAAACCTTTAGCTATCGGCAGGGCTATCATGGGCTTTATGCGTAGCAGGTCGGTGTTTTGTGAGGTATAACTGTTACCTTGAACAGCTTCCGTCGAAGTCTGTTGCTGGTTTATGGTTAAATCATTCCTCAGATAGTCGGCGGTTACCGACAGTTTGCGCCCGGTGTTGCTGATATTCCACGTGTAGTTCATCACGGTTTGATACTTATCGTTGCGTTCGGGCGTATATAGTGAAGAAAGATACCGGGCATCGTCTTTCCGATAGGAAGTCTCGGTGTGCGACTTATCTCTATTTGTATAATACAATTGCGAAACTCCAATGCTGTGTTTGTTGGAGATGTCGTAAGTCAAGTTGAGTCTATCGTAAAATACTTTATACCAATCGTTCAATGTTACATCCGAATAGATGTGCTTTTGATCGTCATAAAAGAAATGGTCTTCTTCGATTTTTGAAAAAATCTTCTTTCTGTTGTAGGCAATGGAATTGCATATGCTTAGATTACCATAACGCGCATTGAACGCATTGTTCACTTTCTCGCCGTAATAGCCATAGTTGAAGTCGTCGGTGACGCCTCCTTGAAGATAACCGTTATACCCTCCATTCTGTGTCTTCTTCAGCTTTATCCGAATAATGCCGCCTTTGGCATTGGCACTCTCGTTGACTCCCGATAGATAGTTCACCTCCACCGATTCTATCTGTGTGGCAGGAATGGCAGCCAACTCCTCATTGCTTTGTATTTTCATCCCATCCACATAGATAGCATGGGGCGAGCGGGACAGTATTTTGATAGCTTCGTTTTCTACCGTGACACCCGGCAAGAAAGCCAATAGAGATGGCACCTGTTTGCCTCTGCTTATCTCATTGTTCTTCAGATTGACGACATAGCCATTGGCTTTATGCTCTATTCTCTGTCCAATAACCACCACCTCTTGCAGTAACTTGGCATTTTCTGTCAGAACGATAGTTCCGACATTCCCAGCATGGCACGTCCGGGTTATTGAGTTATACCCTATATACGATATGACGAGTGAATATTTTTTGTCCGCATTTGTTGCGGGCACAGGAAAAGCAAAACTGCCATCTTCTTTTGTAACACCACCCGACACATACGTCGAGTCGTCTGGGTTATGGGCTACTACATTCACATAAGGCAGCGGATTGTTTGTCTCATCTATTATTGTGCCGGAGATACTTTGTGCAAAGGTTACTTGCACGGAACAGAACAAAGACATAATTATCCATAAATAGTTTCTCATAGTATGAAGTGTTAAATGTAATTTCGATATAATGTTCTCAGAAGCTGTTTTGAATTTAGTGCTATCAAAGCAAAGAGCAATAAATTCAAAACAGTTTCTGAATTCAAAACGGTTTCTTATAGTTTATAAAGTTTCTTTCCGGGGTAGTCTATTTGGGGATTACCTTTGTACCCTACCGTACCGCTGCCCGAAGCACGTACTTTCAGGTATTCGGAGGCAAAGCAGGTGATATCGCCCGAACCGGTGGTACTAGCCGACACCCTTTTGGCTTCTAATGCTTTTGCCGAGATATCGCCCGAACCGGCAATGCTATATTGGGCGGTCGAAGTAACGCCTATCAAGACGATGTCGCCCGAACCCGCTACGCTTACTTCGGTATTGTCGGCAGTGATACCTTTTACATTGATGTCACCCGAACCGGCAATGCGAACCATAAGATTGCCGCACGCAACATTCACTACTCCCATATCACCCGAACCTGCCAGCGATACATTGAGGTTGCCGCACTTAAGGCTTCCGGCATTGAAGTCGCCCGAACCTGCCAAGCTAAGCGACACGTCGCTATTGGTCTTCAAGCCGTCTTTGATGTTGAAGTCGCCCGAACCTGCCAGCGAGAAACGGTTTACGTCTTTGGCATAAACGGTAACGTCCAATTTTTTATATGACACATTGACGTTCTTTTTGAAGTTGACGGTAAGCGTACCGTTCTTTACAGCGATATTAAGCAAGTCAACAATGTTGTCCGAGGTGTTGACAATTACTTCGGGACGACCGTCGCGTTGGATGAAGGTGACGTTGAAGCTGCCTGCCGCATTGATAGCATTGAAGTTGTCTACGCGGATGCTCTTGGTTACATAGTTATTGCTTGCAACAATCTTTTTGCTTCCCCAAAAAGAGGATTCGTTGTTTTGTGCCGATATGCTTGCGCCACTTGCCAAACATGCACATACCATAAGAGTGATAAGCTTTTTCATATTGTTATTATTATATGAGTTAATATATTCGTTTGTTTATAGATTAGACGAAAGCCCGTTGCAAAAAGTTGCAAGCTCCGTCTCTTTTTTTTGTAAGTCGTCATTTATTTAGCTTCATTTGCAGTCAATAATAGAAAGACAATCGAAAAGATAAAACGTAACAAACCGGTGAGATATGAAATTTTACATAGACGATAAAGAGTTGGGGCACATCAGAGTACACGTCCTCTCGCGGGCACGCAACCTAAGTTTCCGCATGCGTGACGGAGTGATGCATGTCACCGTGCCGTCCGGTACGCCCGAAGCGGAACTGCGCAGAGGGATAGACAAACTACGTCCCCGTTTGCGTAAGATGCAAGAGGTCAGGCAACCCCGATTGATTGATCAAGACTTTACCATAGATGCCCACTACTTTAGACTACACATGACGCAAAGCACAGGTGAACGTTTTAAGGCACATTCCGAGCTGGGCGAACTGACGATAAGTTATCCAACGGGAGCCAACTTTGCCGATGCCGATTTGCAAACGTGGTTGCGCAAGGTGATTACCGAAGCGTTGCGCCGCAATGCACAGATTATTCTTCCGCCCCGTTTGTATCAACTTTCCATGGAGCACAACCTACCTTATAAAGCGGTGAAAATAAACAGCAGCACCGGTCGCTGGGGCAGTTGTTCGTCGAAAGACAACATCAATCTTTCGCTCTACCTGATGCTGTTGCCCAAGCATCTCATAGACTATGTGCTACTGCACGAACTGGCACACATTCGCGTAAAAAATCATGGCGAAGCGTTTCACCGGTTGCTCAACGAACTCACCGAAGGAAAGTCGGACGCACTCTCCCGGGGGTTGAAAGAGTACAAAACATCCTTTTAGGAGCTGTTTAAATTTTGCCCGAGATTGCTTGAGAGATTAGAGAGGTAAGGTAAGAAATGTGTAGTTTAATAGGGCGATTTATTTTGCGGCAGCAGTTTCACCTCTCCGTTTTCTTTCTGAAAGCGATAGTTGCCTCCGCGTTCGCTCAACTCAAAGAGCGAGAATTTTTGGGTTTGGTTATCCACAATAAATAGGGCGTTTTGGTCGGCAAAGCGTTTCACCTGCACGCTAAAAGGCTCTTCGGCGATGATTTGGTTCGCCAGCACACTGTCGTTCAGCAGCAACGACAGCGATTCTCCTTCGAATCCTTTTACCAGCGTAAACGTGTATGTTTCCGTGTAGTTGTGCGTACCGGCTTTCTGTTGCTGGGTTCGCAAACTCATGTAGACAAAAATGGCTACCACAAAAATGACGGCAAAAGCCAAGAGGCCGTTGCCTATCATAAACTGCTTGTTGGTGTTCAGACGATGTGTCATAGTGCTTAAATGTTTCAGATATGGGTTACAAAAGTAAACAGAAGAAACCGAACTACGAAATTTGATTTACCTTTGTCCCAATCGGAACTCTTTAATAAAACGAACACCATGAGAATGAATTTACTCTTATCGGCACTTCTGTGTGCCTCTGTGTCGTCGTTGACGGCGCAAACCAAGGTTTCTCCCGCCATTCCGCGCGACGAGCGCATCGAACAAAAAGTGGAAACTTTACTGAAAAAGATGACGCTCGACGAAAAAATCGGGCAGATGACCGAGCTTGCTATCGACGTCATTACAAAGCGTGGTAATCCTGCCGACGGCTTTCAGATAGACGAAGCCATGCTCGACTCGGTGATACGCAAGTATAAAGTTGGCTCCATCTTAAATGTACCTCTCGGCGTTGCCCAAACCAAAGAGAAGTGGGAAGCTATCATCCGCCGCATCCAAGAAAAATCCATGAAAGAGATAGGCATACCGTGTATATATGGTGTCGACCAGATACACGGCACTACCTATACGTTGGGAGGAACGTTCTTTCCGCAAGGCATCAACATGGCAGCGACGTTCAATCGTGCATTGGTGCGCGAAGGTTCGCGCATATCTGCCTACGAAACCAAAGCGGGCAGCATTCCTTGGACGTATGCACCCGTACTGGACTTGGGACGCGACCCACGTTGGCCGCGCATGTGGGAAAACTATGGTGAGGACAGCTACGTCAATGCCGAAATGGGGCGCGAATCGGTGCTGGGTTTCCAAGGTGACGCCCCCAACCACATCGGCAAAACCCGCGTAGCCGCCACGCTGAAACACTACATGGGCTACGGCGTGCCGGTATCGGGCAAAGACCGCACACCTTCCAGCATCACCTTGCAAGATATGCGCGAAAAACATTTCGCACCTTTTCTCGAAGGCATCAAGGCGGGGGCGTTGTCGGTAATGGTGAACTCCGCTATGAACAACGGCTTGCCTTTCCACGCCAACTACGAACTACTTACCAAATGGCTGAAAGAAGATTTGCAATGGGACGGTATGATTGTGACCGACTGGGCAGACATCAACAACCTTTACACGCGCGACAAGATAGCCGCCGATAAGAAAGAGGCTATCAAACTAGCTATCAACGCCGGTATCGACATGTCTATGGACCCCTATTCGTGGAACTTCTGCACGCTGCTGAAAGAGTTGGTCGAAGAGGGCGAAGTACCGATGAGCCGCATTGACGACGCCGTGCGAAGGGTGCTGCGTCTGAAATATCGTCTGGGACTCTTTGAAACACCCGACTATCGCCACCAAGAGTTCCCGCTGTTTGGCAGCCCCGAACACGCCGCCGCCGCGCTGCAAGCTGCCGAAGAGTCGATGGTACTGCTGAAAAACGAAGACCGGTTGTTACCGTTGACACAAGGCAAGCGTCTGCTCATTACCGGCCCTAACGCCAATTCCATGCGCACGCTCAACGGTGGTTGGTCGTACAGTTGGCAAGGCGACCGTGCCGATGCCTGCGCTGCCGACTACAACACCATACTCGAATCGTTTACGGCTAAGTTTGGTGCCGACAACATAGTGTACGAACCGGGAGTAACCTACAAAGCCCGCGGCAACTGGTGGGAAGAAAACACGCCCGAAATTGAGAAAGCGGTCGAAGCTGCCGCCGGTGTGGATTATATCGTCGCTTGTATCGGCGAAAACTCGTACTGCGAAACGCCGGGCAACCTCACCAATCTGTTCCTTTCGCCCAACCAACTCGACTTAGTGAAGGCACTCGCCGCCACCGGAAAGCCTGTCATCCTTATACTCAACGAAGGTCGCCCGCGCATCCTCAACGAGATAGAACCTTTATCTAAAGCGGTGGTCAACATCATGCTTCCCGGCAACTACGGAGGCGATGCATTGGCAAACCTCGTAGCCGGCGATGCCAACTTCAGCGGCAAGATGCCTTACACCTATCCTAAAGAGATAAACTCGCTGAATACCTACGACTACAAGCCCAGCGAAAACGTCGACCGCATGGAAGGCGCCTACAACTACGATGCAGTGTTGTCGGTACAATGGGCATTCGGCTACGGATTGAGCTACACAAGCTACGCCTACAGCAACCTGCGCGTCGATAAAAGTTCGTTCACCGACGACGACGTGCTGACGTTCACCGTCGATGTTACCAACACCGGCACGCGCGCCGGCAAAGAGAGCGTGTTGCTCTTTAGCAGCGACTTGGTTGCTTCGCTCACACCCGACATCCGCCGCTTGCGTGCTTTCGAAAAGGTCAGTCTGCAACCGGGCGAGACCAAGACGGTAACGCTTAAAGTCAAAGCTTCAGACCTCGCCTTTGTGGGGTATGATGGTAAGTGGATACTGGAGAAAGGTGATTTCCGCATGCAGGCAGGCAACCAAACGCTGAATGTTACTTGCGCAGAGACACGGAAGTGGGAGACAGCAAATAAATAAGAGATGCGACGACGCACTCCTTATCAAAGTGTCAAAACGTCAAACGAACCCTCGAAAAACGCCCCTATTTCGGACTGAGGGACGGCTTCGTGACTTTCGCGCGAGTGTAGCGCGTTAAACTATGTAAAAATAGCACCTTAATACGCATACTCACAGAAAGATACGAAGAAATTATGTCAAAATACTAAAAGCGCCTTCAGCGCGAAAAAGAAGCCCCAAAAAGAACTTTATGAAATTATCTCGGCAAGTTAGCACGATAACTTGCCGAGATAACACAATAATTTGCCGGGATATACAGGCTAACTTGCCGAGATAATTTATTCGGCGGGCAGTTAATTCGTTGTTTTCGCGTCGACAGTTCGTTGTTTCCGTGCGGATGATTCATTGTTTCCGCCGAGTTGATTCGTTGTTTCCGCGGAGTTAGTTCGTTAAGTTGCGGGAGATAATGCATCGCGTGCGGTTTAAAGGCACGTTTTTGGCAAAGTACGAGTTAGCAAAAAGCACAATATTGTGACATTGTGATGCATAAATTTGGAATAATGCACCAATACGTCAATATACTAACGTGCTAATGAGGCGGTACACATGAGTAAACTCTTAATAAGGGCAGTTATTTATCCTGCTACATCTGCAATTCGCCGGTCACCGTGCGAATGTATTGCAGCAGTTCGCGGTAAAAACGGTGGCGTTGCATGGTTTGCGCATCACCCAATATCACCAGTTTCATGCGGGCACGGGTAATGGCAACGTTCATACGACGCAAGTCGCGCAAGAAACCTATATCACCCTGCTCGTTGGCACGAACAAGACTGATAAAGATTACATCGCGCTCTTGTCCTTGAAACCCGTCGACGGTATGCACCGTGAGCAACGACCGGTAGGGACGGAAAAAAGCCGCCGAACGGAGACGGCTGCGCAGATATTGCACTTGTGCCCTGTAAGGCGAGATAATGCCGAAGCTGATACGCTCGTCGAGAATGCGGTGACCGCCTATGTGTTTGATGTAAGCCTCCAGTTCGCTAAGCAGTAGTTCGGCTTCGTCGCGGTTGATACGACCGAAGGTGTCACCGACAAACTCCTCCTTAAAATCTTGTTCGGAAGTGTCTATCCAAGTGATAGGCGTATCCCAATCCAATATGCCGCGATAATTCACTTGAGGGGCAGCTTCCAGCCGTCCGCCGTAAAACCAGCGCGAAGGAAATTCCATAATGGATTTGCTCATACGATATTGTATGGTTAGCAGCGATACGGCGGACGGATGCCGCTCCACAACTTGTTCCATCAACGTTTTATCCAATCCGCCACGCGCCGCCTCTATACATTTAATGGTGGGAGGCAGTTGACAATGGTCGCCTGCCAGAACCACACGGTCGGCTTTGCGAATGGCAATCCAGCAAGCCGCTTCCATGGCTTGGGCAGCTTCATCGATAAAGAGAGTACCGCACTTAAAACCGTTGAGCAAACGGTGGTTGCTCCCTACAAGGGTCGATGCGATGACGTGCGCCGAGGCAAACAGGTCGGCATTGATTTGCATCTCCAATTGTGTGGAGCGGTCGCGTAGTCGACTCAGGCGGTTGCGTGCACTTTCGCGTTCGGCATAACTGCCGCGTCGGCGATTGCCCACAGTCTCACGAATGGCTTTGCGGATAGCCCACAGTTCGGGATACGACGGATGATTTTCGAAGCGGCGTTCGTAGGTAAACGACAGCATCTTATCGTCCACCCGCGAAGGGTTACCTATGCGCAACACACTTACACCACGGTCTACCAACTGTTCGCTAATCCAGTCGACAGCCGTGTTGCTTTGGGCACACACCAACACTTGCGGTTCGCGGTGCAACACTTCGTAAACCGCCTCAACCAGCGTAGTGGTTTTACCGGTTCCGGGAGGACCGTGCACCACAGCCACGTCGCGTGCGCAGAGTATTTTGTTGACTGCGCTTTCTTGCGTCGCGTTCAGCCACGGAAAACGTACCGGATGCAATTCGCGGAAACCGGGTTTTACGTTTCCCAGCAGCAGTTCGCGCAGTTCGGCAAGGCGATTGCCGTTCGCACGACGCACATCGGCAAGCGCCTCGAACATCGTACGGTAAGTCGTTTCGTCGAAATAGAGTTGCACACCCGGTCGGTCGACAGCTTGAAGTTCCGTTATCGCAGAAGTACCGGGCATTATAGCCACCATGCGCGTGTCGTCGGCGTAACTGACGGTAGCCGTAAACGGCAAGAAACGGATGCCTCCGTCGGCGGACTGACTGAAAAAGCATATCGGACGACCGAACTCAAAAAGATGTTCAATTTCAATGTCTTCGGTGCGGGTGATTTCGAGCACCAACTGGTTGAGCGAGTTGTAATAGCTTCGTCCCGCCGACACCGGAAACCAACACATACCCCGCTTTACTTTGCGAGCTACGCCCATGGTTTCGGCTTGACGTTCGTATTCCTGCTTTTCGTACTCATACTCTTGCCGCAGCAAGGCTTCTTGTTGCAATAAGTGCGTAGCGGGAGAGCTATTTTTGTTGATAGATGATTCCATTGTGGTGCAAAAGTACGTAAAACAAGAAATCTTTGCCTTTAACCCGGCGTTATAATGCAATATAAAGATACTTTACGCTACCTTTGTTGGCGCAATAACTTATAAATAACTCCCACTCATGAAAAAAGCGATTCTTATTTCCTTCTTATTGCTGTGGCTGACCGCGAACGTGGCTGCCGCAACACCCGAAAAAAGATATGCGGTGGTAAACCTATCGGTATGTAACTTGCATGCAGCGGCAGACTTCTCGTCGGAGATGATTACGCAAGGGTTAATGGGCATGCCTGTACACGTGCTGGAAGAGAAGGGTTGGTATCACATTCAGACACCCGACGACTACACCGGCTGGGTGCACTATGGCGGCATCTGTCTGATGAGCAACTCGGAGTTGCGCGCATGGAATGCAGCCGAAAAGGTGGTGGTAACGGCTCACTATGGCTTTGTACACGAACGTGCCAACGAGAAATCGCAGACGGTGAGCGATGTGGTGGCAGGCGACCGTCTGAAATACGAAGGGAAGAAAGGTCGATATTATAAGGTGTCGTATCCCGACGGACGCACAGGTTATATATCCAAGAAGATGGCGATGCACGAAAACAAATGGCGCGCTTCGCTGAAGCAAGATGCCGCAAGCATCATCAGTACAGCCTACACGCTGCTGGGGGTACCTTACCTATGGGCAGGCACCTCGTCCAAAGGAATGGATTGCAGCGGATTTATCCGTAACATCCTCTACATGCACGACATCATCATTCCGCGCGATGCTTCACAACAGGCGCTTACCGGACAACGCTTGGAGATTGCACCCGACTTTGACAACCTGCAACCGGGCGACTTTGTATTCTTCGGGCGACAAGCCACGGCGGAACAAAAAGAACGAGTGGTGCACGTGGGATTGTACATAGGAAACAAACGTTTTATCCACGCACAAGGCGACGTGCACATCAGTAGCTTCGATGCGGCAGACCCACTGTTCGACGCATTTAACTTGGGACGACTGCTGTTTGCCGCACGCATATTACCCCTTATCGACAAAGAGAAGGGACTGAACACCACCGCAACAAACCCCTACTATAAATAGCCCCGAACTTATAAACTCAAAACTCATCCATATGCAAAACCGAAGAGATTTCCTGAAAACAGCCGCCTTTGCCGCATTGGGTTCGGGGGTGGTTGCCAATACACTTTTCGCCCGCACTACGCCCGCACCGGCACTGTTCAACATCGGTAAGAGCGGAATTACCCCCAAAATGCAACTTCGTTTTTTCCCTTACGAGCTACAACTGCAACACGTCTTTACTGTGGCTACCTATTCGCGTACCACTACCCCCGACGTGCAAGTGGAGATAGAATACGACGGTATCATCGGTTACGGCGAAGCCTCCATGCCTCCCTATTTGGGCGAGACAGTACAAAGCGTAACAGCCTTCTTGCAGAAAGTCAATCTGGAACAGTTTGCCGACCCGTTCCAACTGGATGACATTTTGTCATACGTCGACAGTCTGTCGCCTGCCGACACCGCCGCCAAAGCTGCCGTGGACATTGCCCTACACGACCTCACCGGCAAATTGCTGCAAGCACCTTGGTATAAGCTATGGGGACTCAACAAGGAAAAGACACCCGATACCACCTTTACCATTGGCATAGACACCCCCGACGTGGTGCGGCAGAAAACACGCGAATGCGCCGACCGCTTTAATATATTAAAGGTGAAACTGGGACGCGACAATGACAAAGAGATGATAGAGACCATCCGCAGTGTTACCGACCTTCCCATTGCCATAGATGCCAACCAAGGCTGGAAAGACAAACACTACGCCCTCGACATGATACACTGGCTGAACGAACAGGGTATCGTAATGATAGAACAACCTATGCCCAAAGAGCAACTCGACGACACGGCATGGGTCACCGAACGCAGTCCGCTGCCCGTCTTTGCCGACGAATCGTTGCAACGTCTCAAAGACATCGCCCCGCTGAAAGGCATCTTTACAGGCATCAACATCAAACTAATGAAATGCACCGGCATGCGCGAAGCATGGAAAATGATAACATTGGCACGTGCATTAAATATGAGAGTTATGGTGGGCTGTATGACCGAAACTTCGTGTGCTTGCTCGGCAGCCGCCCAATTATCGCCCGCAGTAGATTTTGCCGATTTGGACGGCAACTTGCTTATCTCAAACGACCGCTTTAAAGGTATGGAGGTGATAAAAGGCAAGATTACACTAACGAATTTGCCCGGCATCGGAGTTGTAAAAGCCTGACAGATACCCAACTCCGAATTACCCGTTAACACTTCGGACATGACATATAAATGCAAAAATGTCAGGCTGTGTCGTTAACCGCTGTTAAGCTCTAAAACTCCTCTGTTAAAAGAGAAGAAAAAATCATGACAGGAGAAATAAGAGTACGGATTTTGTTGTTCTTTTAACGTCGAAAGGTTAAAGCGAAATTTGAAATTAACAATTAAAACAAACTATAACTCGTATGAAACAAACTACAAAAAACATTCTGGGAGTTGCTGCAATTGTGATTCTCAGCTCGGGAGTAGCCGGGTTAACCACCTATAAGATGCTGCAAGCACATCCGCAAGAGGACAACACATCCTTCAACGAGATGTTCAGGCAGAATCCGAATGTAAAACTGGCTTCGTTTGATGCGGTAGATGCTCAACCCGTGGATTTAACGCAAGCTGCCGAAAACTCGGTACACGCCGTTGTACATATACGCTCTACGCAGAGCGCCCGCGAAGTAGAGGTACAACAAGACCCCTTCTTCGACTTCTTTGATTTCTTTGGCGGTGGTCGCGGTAACCGTGGAGGTCAGCAACGACGCATGCAACAACAACCCGAACGTAGCGGTACAGGTTCGGGCGTCATCATATCGAAAGACGGCTACATCGTAACCAATAATCACGTGATTGCCAATGCCGATGCAATAACCGTAACACTGAACGACAACCGTCAGTTCAAAGCCCGCGTAATTGGTGCCGACGAGATGAGCGACCTCGCCTTGTTGAAGATAGAAGGCGACGACTTCCCCACCCTACCCGTAGGCGACTCGGATGCTTTGAAGGTGGGTGAGTGGGTACTTGCCGTGGGTAACCCGTTCAACCTGAACTCTACCGTAACCGCAGGCATCGTAAGTGCCAAAGCGCGTTCGCTGGATATAGAAAAGACAACCGGCAAGCCATCTATTGACTCGTTTATACAGACCGATGCCGCTATTAACGCCGGTAACAGCGGCGGTGCCTTGGTAAATGTACGCGGTGAATTGGTTGGTATCAACGCTGCCCTTTATTCGCCCACCGGTGCCAACACCGGCTACGGATTTGCCATTCCCACCAGCATTATGAAAAAGGTGGTAGCCGACCTGAAACAATATGGCACCGTACAACGCGTGAAGTTGGGTGTAGCCATACTGGATCTTGCCGAAAACATGGCAGACATGCAAAGGATCGACCAAAGCGGTAAGACGTTAAGCGAATTGAAGAAGGAAGCACGCGATAAATACGGTCGCGTAGAAGGATTGCTGATAGATGAAGTGATAGAAGGTGGTTCCGCTGCAAGTGCCGACATCAAAGTAAACGATATTATTATAGGTATAGACGGACAAACCATCCATAAGTTTGGCGACCTGCAAGAGGCTTTAGCTAAACATCGTCCCGGCGACAAAATAAAAGTGAAAGTGGTTCGCGATAAAAAAGAGAAAACCGTGGAGGTAGAACTCAAAAACGAGCAAGGCAACACCAAAGTGGTTAAAGCTGCCGGCATGGAACTGCTCGGTGCAGCCTTCAAGCCCATATCGGCGGACGTCAAGAAAGAGCTTAACCTGAGCTACGGATTGGAAGTAACCGGTGTAACTGCAGGCAAAATGTCCGATGCAGGCATCCGCAAAGGTTTCATCATACTAAAGGCGAACGGTACGAGCATCAAAAGCGAAGACGACTTGAAGAAAGTATTTGCCGATGCAACCAAATCGCCCGACCAAGTACTGTTTATCTCGGGTATGTTCCCGTCGGGTAAACGCGCCAATTATGCAGTAGATTTGACGCAAGAATAAAAAAGGTAAAAAGACGCGGATAGCGCATATTAAAAAGGGTGTCGGGAGCAACAATTCCGACACCCTTTTTGTTTACTTATATAATAAATGTCGTTAATTTGCATACAGAGCTATTTTTTTGTAGTAAATTTGCGCCCAAATCCGCATAACAGAAAGATGAGACAATTAAAAATCACCAAAAGTATTACCAACAGAGAGAGTGCTTCTCTTGACAAGTATTTGCAGGAAATCGGTCGCGAGGACCTCATTACAGTCGAAGAAGAAGTTGAACTCGCTCAACGCATTCGCAAAGGAGACAGACAAGCATTGGAACGTCTTACGCGTGCCAATCTTCGCTTTGTTGTGTCCGTTGCCAAGCAGTATCAGAACCAAGGATTAAGTCTTCCCGACTTGATAAACGAAGGAAACTTAGGACTCATCAAAGCAGCAGAAAAGTTTGACGAAACACGCGGGTTTAAATTTATCAGCTACGCTGTGTGGTGGATACGTTAATCCATTTTGCAGGCATTAGCCGAACAATCGCGTATTGTACGGTTACCACTAAATCAAGTAGGTTCACTAAACAAAATCAGCAAAGCCTTCTCTAAATTCGAACAAGCCAACGAACGTCGTCCCTCGCCCGAAGAATTGTCGGAAGAACTGGATATACCGGTCGAGAAAATATCAGATACGCTGAAAGTCTCCGGACGCCACATCTCGGTAGATGCTCCTTTCGTAGAAGGTGAAGACAACAGCTTGCTCGATGTATTGGTAAACGACGACTCTCCTATGGCCGACCGCACATTAGTCAACGAGTCGCTCTCCAGAGAAATTGACCGCGCACTTTCTACGCTTACCGAACGCGAAAAAGACATCATCCGCATGTTCTTCGGTATCGGTCAACAAGAGATGACGCTCGAAGAGATTGGAGATAAGTTTGGCTTGACACGCGAGCGCGTACGACAGATTAAGGAGAAAGCCATCCGCCGACTGAGAACCAGCAACCGTAGCAAACTGCTCAAATCTTATCTGGGATAATAAAATGAAATACTTCCGAATCTTCTTGACTCTCGCATTGGTACTCGTCTTGTCGTCGGCTTTTTCGCCGGCAAAAGAAAAAGGCGAGAAAGAAAAAGTGGTGTATGCCTTCGGACTCGCCGCTTCTTTCAACGACACGGTGGTTTATATGTCAGAACCACAGGTTTTAGACAGCGTGAAACTCCAAAATGGTTTCTTGCCGAACCGACCGCTATACAGCAACCAAATGCAAACGTATGTGGAATATGAGTTGAATAAACCCAACTATACATGCATGATATACTTCTCGGAAAACAAAGGCAAGTTGATAAAGGAAGCCAATAAGATTAAAAACAGATTCAAAAAAGATGCTTCGACAGTCATTGTTTCCTTAAATTCCGATGAGTTTTCGTTCAAGAAACCGGAAGAATAGAAATTGCATACACAACGAAGATCATAATAAACAGAGAGGGTACGGAGATAGATAAGGTCATCTCCCTGCCCTCTTTTTTGTAATACCCCTTTTCGTTAACTAAAAGAAGGACTTAAAAGATGAAATGTAAATACCTCATAGCCGCATGGCTATGTTTGTCTTTTCTATTGGTGGCATGCCGCAACAACGACGAACCCACACCCACACCCCGCGCAAGCCGTACCGTGTTGGTGTATATGGCTGCGGACAATAGCCTCTCCAATTTTGCTTCCGACGATTTGAACGAAATAAAAAGCGGATTCGGTAAACTGACCAACAGCGACATACACCTATTGGTCTATATGGATATTAACTCCTCCAACACTGCTCCGCGCCTTATAGAGATAAAGCAACAGAATGGTCAGGTAGTAGAATCGGTCGTGCGAACCTACGAAACCAACCGCAACTCTGTGGGAGTAAACGAAACCAAAGAAGTTTTATCCGATGCTTTCAACGCTCCTCAATATCAAGCCGACAGTTACGGACTGGTTTACTGGTCGCACGGCGAAGGCTGGGCAATAGCCCCCGACCAAAATACCCGCTGGGTAGGACAAGATACCGGAGGTAACAGTAATAACAAGATGAACATCTCCGACTTTACCAAGATTCTGCAAAGTGCGCCCCACCTCGACTTCTTGCTGTTTGATGCCTGCTTCATGGCTTCGATAGAGGTAGCGTACGAGTTGCGCTCCTACACCGATTACATCATAGCTTCGCCTACCGAGATACCCGGACCGGGTGCGATGTACGACAAGTTAGTTCCTGCTTTGTTTACCGCCAACACCAACGTAGCTACCACAGTAGCCGCCGGATATTACGAACCCTATGCCGCCATATATACCGGCGGTCATCCCTCCAACACCAACTGGGTGACAGGTACTTCGATAGTGGTGATTGATACGGAGAAATTGAATGATCTTGCCGCCACCACCCGACAACTTTTGGCAGGACATACGGCTAACATCCCTTTGCTTCACCAAACATTCGATTACGACAAGCGCACCGGTACGTGGCACATAGGCTATTACGACTTGGCAGGCATGATGCGCAGCATACTAACCGACGATGCCGCCTACGCACAATGGGAAATAGCTTATGCGGCGGCTTCTCCGTATTGGGAAACTACTCCGAAAAACTATTCCGCTTACGGAGGTATCTTCTCTATGGAAGGAGCCAACGGCATATCGTGTTATATTCCTACAGGTTACCAAACCACTAACGACAAAGCCTACCCACAGTGTGCATGGTATGCTGCGGCAGGACTCGAAAGCTTAGGTTTTTGATAAAAAATCCTCATTAGCAGATTGACACATTAGCACATTATCCCCTATTTAAGCATCATAATGTCGCAATATCCTGTTTTTAGCTAACTCACACTTTGAAGAAAACGTGCCTTTAAACCGCACGCGATGCATTATCTCCCGCTACTTAACGAACCAACTCCGCGAAAACAACGAATCAACTCCGTAGAAACAACGAATCATCTGCACGGAAACAACAAACTGTCGACGCAAAAACAACGAATCAACTGCCGGCTTAGAAAATTATCTCGGCAAGTTAGCCTGTATATTCCGGCAAATTATTGTGTTATCCCGGCAAGTTATCGCGCTAACTTGCCGGGATAATTTCATAAAGTCCTTTTTGAGGCTGTTTTTTCGCGCTGAACACGCTTTTTGTTTTTTGACATAATTTCCTCATATCTTTCTGTGAGCATGCCAATTAAGTAGCATATTTTACATAGTTTAACGCGCTATACGGCAATAAAAGTCACCGAGCCGTACTTTAGTCCGAAATAAGCCCGTTTTTTGAGGGTTCGTTTGACGTTTTGACACTTTGATAAGCAATGCGTCGTGCAGTTCTTGCAATGCCGCCGAAGAGCTGAAACTCATTTCCTTTTTGAGTCGGCGACTTTATTGTGTAACTTTGCAAGCATGATAGATCAAATGACCATAGACCGCATTCAGGATGCGGCACAGATAGTGGACGTGGTATCGGACTTCGTAACTTTGCGTAAACGAGGAGTAAACTTCGTGGGGTTGTGCCCGTTTCACGACGATAAAACGCCCTCTTTTTATGTGTCGCCCGCCAAGGGATTGTGCAAATGCTTTGCTTGCGGCAAAGGAGGCAACTCCGTGCACTTCATTATGGAGCACGAGCAGGTGAGTTTCCCCGACGCCCTGCGCTATCTGGCAAAAAAATATGGTATAGAAATCAAGGAACGCGAGCTGAGCAACGAAGAGAAGGCTGCACAGAGTGAGCGCGAGAGTCTTTTTGTGATTAACAACTTCGCACGCGACTACTTCCAAAACACCCTCAAAAACCACCCCGACGGACAAAATATTGGTATGGTGTACTTTCGCGAACGGGGTTTCAGGGACGATATCATCGAAAAGTTTCAGTTGGGTTACAGCACCGACAACCACGATGCCTTGGCGAAAGAAGCCACACACAAGGGTTTTAAACGCGAATACCTACTGAAAACCGGCCTTTGCTACGAGACGGACGATCATCGCCTGCGCGACCGTTTTTGGGGACGGGTTATCTTTCCTGTACACACACTGTCGGGTAAGGTGATAGCCTTTGGCGGACGTGTATTGAACAGTGCCACCAAAGGTGTCAAAGTGAAATACGTTAACTCGCCCGAATCGGAAATCTATCACAAAAGCAACGAACTCTACGGCATCTACTTTGCCAAACAAGCCATTGTGAAACAAGACCGCTGTTACTTGGTGGAAGGATATACCGACGTTATCTCCATGCACCAGTCGGGAGTGGAAAACGTGGTAGCTTCGTCGGGTACGGCACTTACCTCTGCACAAATCAAACTCATTCACCGATTTACCAATAACATCACCGTGCTTTACGACGGCGACGTTGCAGGTATCAAAGCATCGCTGCGCGGCATCGACATGTTGCTTGAGGAGGGTATGAATATCAAAGTGTGCCTGCTACCCGACGGCGAAGACCCCGACTCGTTTGCACGCAAGCATAACTCGACCGACTTCCGCCGTTTTATCGACGACCACGAAACGGATTTTTTACGCTTCAAAACCAATCTGCTGCTTGAGGACGCGGGAAAAGATCCTATCCGACGTGCCGAACTTATCAACAGTTTGGTACAAAGTATCTCGGTTATCCCCGAAGCAATCGTGCGCGATGTCTACATCAAGGAGTGTGCCCAACTGCTACGTGTAGAAGATAAATTGCTGGTATCCGAAGTCGCCAAACGTCGCGAAACACAAGCCAACAAGCCCTTACCCAAACCGGTTGTCACCGGACATACGTCGCCCGAGTCAAACAATGCACCCGTATTCCCGCCTTCCGACATATACGAAGAAGAAGCCGACCGCGAAGGCGAATACACCTCGTATATTCCCCAAGAGGGTGCCGAAGGCGAAGAGTTTTATCTGTACGAACGCGCCATTCTGCAAATGGTGGTGCGCTACGGCGAACGCGTGATGTGCAGATTGACGGATGAGGCAGGCAACGAGCGTGCCCTTACCGTCATAGAATATGTAACGGAAGATTTGAAACGGGACGAACTGGCGTTTCACAACCCGTTGCACCGCCGCATGCTGACCGAAGCTGTCGAACATGTAACAGACGATGCTTTTGTAGCCGAACGCTTCTTTCTGGCACACCTCGACCCGCAAGTCAGCAAGCTAAGCACCGACTTAGTGAGCAATCGCTATCACCTAAGTAAGTATCATTCCAAAGGACAAAAGCTGACAGGCGACGACGAACGGCTACACGAACTGGTTCCCCTGCTGATAACCGATTTTAAGTATGCCATCGTCAGTCAGGAACTGAAACACCTGATGCGTATGCTGCAAGACCCCGCCGTAACTGCCGACGACACCAGTTGCAACACACTACTTCAGCGTCTCGAAGAACTGCGCCGCCTGCAAAATCTAATGGCAAAAGAGTTGGGCGACCGCGTAGTGCTACGGCTGTAACCGCTACACATCCGTCACCACGGCATCCACTTGGCGTAATCGACCTGCTCGAACAGCGGAGCGACGGTAACACGTGTGTCCGCTTCGGTTTTACCCAACAGAAACTTATCGACAAACGCTTCTACCTCGGGGCGTTGCACGGCAGGTACCATGCAATGCGGATGACCTCCCACAATGGAGTAACCCATGCGGTCGGAAATGCCGAACGTTTCCCATACCTTGCGCGCAGCACGTGCCGAAACATAACCCGACTCGTCAGCAAGCCATTCGTAATCGGTATTACCCAGTATCAACAAGGCACGGGGAGCTACCAAGGCACACAGTTCGTGGTGGTCGATAGGCAGACGCGACACGTTTTCTTCTTTGAATTGCGCCATGCTTTCCAAGAACCATGCGTAGTTGGTACGTCCCAGCGTCTCTACATTACCCAATGTTTCGGATACACGCCAAGCAGCAGCCCCTCCCCCACCGGGTTCTTGTGCAATGGTCAGCGCAATACGTTCGTCGAGTGCACCGGCAAAAAGCGCCATTTTACCTGCAAACGAACAGCCCGACACAGCCAGATGTTTCAAGTCAATACGACTGTCGGCTCCCACTATCTCCAGTGCATCGATGATGCGACTGACGCCCCACGGCCAAGCGCTGTAAGCACCTATTTCTTCCAGTTCGGGATAGAGACGGTTGATTGGTTCGCTGCCGCGCTTCTGCGTGTGCGACATCACCTGAGTGAAGTTGAACGCTATTTGTGCGATGTTGCGGTCGGCAAATATGTCGGCGGGCAAACTGCCGCTTCCCATACCTATGCCGATAATGGCAGGATAAGGTGCCGTACCGCCTGCAGGATAAGTGATATGTGCCGTCAATCGCAAGGTTTCTCCGCCCCGCGTAATTTCGGCAACCAACGTATCGCCCTCCATTCGGGCACGTATATCGCTACGGTTGACGATAGGTTTCTGCCCTATCTCGTAGTGCTCTAACATACGAATGATTTCGGAACGTCGGCGGCTCCAATCGTCAAAATCGGTGGAACGTCCGCTGCCGTCAGCCCATGCAAAGGGATCGGGTAAGGTCTTTACGACGGGCAACTGTGCCAACGGCGGCATCAAAGGCACCGGGAAAGTAACTCCTCTGTTTTCGACATCGTACACCAATGGCAACGGTTTTTGTACGGGTAGCGTTATCTTCTCTTCGAAAGTTCCGACAGGCATTCCTTCAGCATTTATCAGGTTGGCATCCATGGGATTATCCGCCCACGCATAACGCACCGATACCGGTTGCGGTATGGCGTTGCTCCACACCTTCACCTTATTATATGCTATCGGCGTAGCCTCAGCCTCGGCATATTTACCGTCGGCACCCGCCACAAAGAATCCGCGCAAACGCGAGTTGACATACAATTGCGAACCGTCGGTATCGAACGTCAACACGAGGTCGCCCGCCACGCCGGTCTCAACTTTAACCGGTAGCGGCGAGCGACTTACAAATCCTGTCTCACCGTAAGCTACGCGACGTGCCTGCAAAGCCAATCTATATCCCACGTCGCGTTTATTGAGCGGATGAATGTCGTTCCATTCACCCAGTCCGAGCGTCACAATCATGCCTACATGCGGCAGGCTGAGCGAACGGCGCTGAACATCGCGCGTCACCGCCCAACTGCTGCGTTCCTGATAACGTTCGGGTTTCATAAAGTTGGGCAACTGCACATATACCACAGGCAATGTAGGATTACCAAAGGTCGTTCGCCACGTATCGGTCAGTGCCTTAAAACGTTCTCCGTAATTGGTTTGCCCGGCATTCGCTTCACCCTGATACCACACCACTCCTTTCACTGTGTAGTGACGTGCCGGTGCTACCATGGTATTGTAGAGTGCAGTCGGACTGTTTTGTCCCGGTGTAGGCGGCATCCGCACAGCCGTTCTACCACGCGGAGGCATCATGGAAGGCGGCGGTGCATCGTGCCCCACGCGATATTTCCAGTCTCCGGTAAGGTCGATGCTTTCGTCGCCTACCAGCAGCTTGTAGGGTTTTTCTTCTACCAATCCGCCCCGGTTATTGCCTGCCATACGAACCACAATCACATTCTTTCCGGCTTTGAGCACACCTGCCGGAACAGCATACTTACGCGGCGGATACTGATAACCGGTACTTCCCACGTAGTGTCCGTTCACAAAAGCCGAATCACTCTCTATCATCGTTCCCATGCGTAGATAGCCCGCCTTTCCTTCCCACGAAGCAGGCACCTCTACGGTTTTGCGCAGCCATATCACGCCGTTGCGAAAAGCCACTCCTTTCTCTCCCCAATAGCCGGGCAGATAGACGTGTTGCCAATCCGCATCGTCCCAGTCGGCAAGCAGCCACTTTCCGGCACCCGCATCAACGGGAGGCGTCGTACGGGGTGCATTGGCGCGTGCTTCGCGCAGGGCATTGCGGACACTGTCTTGTAGTGCGCGGTCGGTAAGTTGCGCGAGTTGGCGGGCAAGGTCGGGGAATGTTTTTGCAGCTTCGGGACTAAGCCATGCTTCTATGGGAGAACCTCCCACACTGGAATTGAACAAGCCGATAGGTACCTTGAAGTGTTCGTACAGATACTTTCCGAAGAAGTAGGCGGTAGCCGAGAAAGCAAGAATATTATCGGGAGTTGCCTCCTTCCATTCGCCTTTCAGGTCATCTTCGGTGCCATTTACATCGTAATGAAGCACGGTTTTGAAATGGTGTATCATGGGATTGTTGATTGAAGCAATCTCTTCGGGGAACATTTCCGCCACACGTCCCATGGGGGTTTCCATGTTCGATTGTCCGGAACAGAGCCACACTTCACCAATCAAAATATTGTTCACGGTGTGCTCGTTTACGGTCAGAGTATAAGGTCCGCCCGCCGCTTGTGCAGGCAGCATAACCTTCCACTCGCCTTTTTTATCGGCGCGCGCTTTGTAGGTTTTATTTAAGAAAGTAAGGGTGATACGTTCGCCCGGGTCAGCCCACCCCCACACACAAATAGGGGCATTGCGCTGAAAGACGATGCCGTCGCTGATAAGTTGGGGTAACCGTACTTTGCCGTCGACGGGCAGTGTTGCCAATAGACAAAGTGCAAGCAGACATAAGAATTTCTTTGCTTTCATATACAGAGTAGTTTTAATGATTAACATTTACTTGT
This sequence comes from Mediterranea sp. (in: CFB group bacteria), assembly GCA_031262385.1. GTDB lineage: Bacteria > Bacteroidota > Bacteroidia > Bacteroidales > Bacteroidaceae > Bacteroides. The sequence goes on along the minus strand of JAISHU010000024.1, from coordinate 4,311 downwards.
TGATGACGGCAAAGATACGGCATACAGTGCTTTCGTCACTATACGCCGTGTAACAAGAATTGTCGTACCCGTAACATCGGACACTTTTTTTGCTATTTTCCTTTCAGAATGCGGCGAATGTCGTTGAGTTTATTGAGTGCTTGCAGCGGTGCCATGTTGTCGATATCGAGTTTTAATATCTCGTCGCGAATCTGGCTTAGCACGGGGTCGTCCAACTGGAAAAAGCTCAGTTGCATGCCACCGCGCGTCTCGCCTACTTCGGTCAATGGCTTACCTGCTATGCCCTGACTGTCGGTTTCAAGTTGCTTCAATATCTCGTCGGCACGTTTTACGATGCTCTTGGGCATACCCGCCATGCGTGCCACGTGAATACCGAACGAATGTTCGCTGCCGCCGGGTTCGAGCTTACGCAAGAAGATAACGCGGTTGTCCACCTCGCGTACCGATACGTTGTAGTTCTTAATGCGCGGGAAACTCTTCTCCATTTCGTTCAGTTCGTGATAGTGCGTAGCAAAGAGGGTACGCGCCTTGCCTTTGGGATGTTCGTGTATGTATTCCACAATCGCCCAAGCTATGGAGATGCCGTCGTACGTAGAAGTGCCGCGTCCCAACTCGTCGAACAGCACCAAGCTACGTGGCGAAAGGTTATTGAGGATGTCGGCAGCCTCATTCATTTCGACCATGAAGGTAGATTCGCCCACCGATATGTTATCGCTGGCACCCACACGGGTAAATATCTTGTCGACCAGCCCGACGGAAGCACTCTCGGCAGGAACGAAGCAGCCAATCTGTGCCATGAGCGTGATGAGGGCGGTTTGTCGCAGCAGCGCCGACTTACCCGCCATATTCGGTCCGGTAATGATAATGATTTGTTGCGTTTTGCTGTCCAGCATTACATCGTTGGCAATGTACTTATCGCCCGGCGGCAGTTGTTTTTCGATTACCGGATGCCGACCGCCTTTGATATTCAGCACATCGTTATCTTCTATCCTCGGACGGATATAGTTGTTCTGCCGGGCTACGTTGGCAAAGGCAAGCAGGCAGTCCAATCTTGCAATCTGTATGGCGTTGACCTGAATGGCGGGAATAAACTCTACCAAGGCTTGCACCAGTTCGGTATAAAGTCGCGTCTCCAATGCCGCTATCTTATCTTCGGCTCCCAAAATCTTCTCTTCGTACTCTTTCAGTTCGGGGGTGATGTAACGCTCGGCATTTACCAGTGTTTGTTTGCGAATCCATTCCTGCGGCACCTTATCCTTGTAGGCATTGCGTACCTCCAGATAGTAGCCGAATACATTGTTGTAGGCTATCTTCAAACTGGGAATGCCCGACAACTCGCTTTCGCGCTGTTGCAGTTGCAACAGATAGTCTTTGCCCGAATAGGCAATGCGGCGCAATTCGTCCAACTCGTCGTTTACACCCGACTGCATCACATTACCTTTGTTAATCAGCAACGGCGGGTCGGGCACGATTTCGCGTTCGATGCGTTCGCGTATCAGACGACAAGGGTTGAGTTGTTCGCCGATGCGGTTGAGTGCGGCATTATCGGCTTCCGCACATGCTTTTTTAATCGGTTCGATAGCCTGCAAAGCCGACTTCAGCGCCACTACTTCGCGCGGCGAAATGCGCCCCACGGCAGCTTTGGAGATGATGCGTTCCAAGTCACCGATAAAGTGCAGTTGTTCTTCTATATTCTCTTTGAAATCGGGCTGACGGAAAAAGTATTCCACCACATCCAGTCGCTCGTTGATTGGGTGTATCTCTTTTAAGGGAAACACCAGCCAACGCCGCAACAAACGTGCACCCATAGGCGTAATGGTTTTGTCTATCACCGAGAGCAGACTGCTGCCGCCTTCGTTGATACTACCCAGTAGTTCGAGGTTGCGCACGGTAAACTTATCCACCCGCACGTAACGGTCTTCTTCGATACGCGACAGTGCGGTGACATGCCCAATCTGGGTATGCTGCGTCATAATGAGGTATTGCAAAATGGCACCCGCAGCAAGGATACCGTTTTTGAGTTCTTCCACACCAAAACCTTTCAGGTTCTTCGTTTCAAACTGCTTCAACAGTCGTTCGCGGGCAGTCTGTTCGGTAAATACCCAGTCTTCCAACTCGAAGTAGAGGTATTTGTTACCGAAATTTTCCTCGAACATACTCCGTTTGCCGCGTTCAAACAGCACCTCTTTGGGTACAAAGTTACTCAGCAGTTTATCTACGTAGTCGAACGACCCTTCGGCTACCAGAAACTCACCGGTAGAAATATCCATAAAGGAGACGCCGCACACACCCCGTGCCATATGTACGGCGGCAAGCCAGTTGTTCTCACGATTATTCAGTATGTTGTCGTTGATAGATACGCCGGGCGTTACCAACTCGGTAATACCGCGTTTCACCAACTTTTTGGTGAGCTTGGGGTCTTCCAGTTGGTCGCAGATAGCTACGCGCTTACCTGCCCGTATCAGTTTGGGAAGATAGTTGTCGAGGGCATGATGAGGGAAACCCGCCATTTCGATGGTTTTTGCCTGACCGTTGTTGCGTTTGGTGAGCGTAATGCCCAATATTTCGGACGCTACAACAGCGTCGGTGGAATAGGTTTCGTAGAAGTCCCCACAACGAAACAGCAGCACCGCATCGGGATGCTGGGCTTTCAATTCGAGAAACTGCTTCATCATGGGGGTAAGTGTAATATCTTCTTTCACTGGATAGGGTTACGTTGATTAATAAACGACAAAGGTAATGCTTAATTGCGAATTATGAACACCGGTCGGTTATTCCAATGCTTGATATACGGTATTCAGGAACTTCTCCCACACGCGTGTGTCGGGAATGCGGTTGGTGTATAATAGGATAATCATGTTCTCGCTCGGATCTATGATATAGTCCGTATTGGCAAAGCCTCCCCACGACAAAGCGCCGCCCGAAACCATGGGACTGTCGTCGCGCCGTACTTCCCAATTGTCGCTCTTACCTTGATAGATTTGGAATCCCAACCCGAAGCGGAAGTTATCGGCAAGTTCGGCGGGAGCCTTAATCTGATTCTTCGCCATTACCTCAATGGTGCGCCGTCCCAAGATACGTTTGCCGTTGAAAGTACCACCGTTGAGTATCATCTGGCAGAAGCGTGCATATCCTTCAATGGTGCCGTTCAAGCCCGTACCGCCTTGGGCAAACCGATGGTCTTCGTCAAACGGATTGCGACCGCTCCACATCTCAATGGGTACAATCTTACCGTCTTGCTCACGATAGATAGTAACGAAACGTTCGGCGACCGACGGAGCGTAGTAGTAAGCCATATCTTTGATTCCCAACGGCTCGAAGACAGCTTCCTTGAGATATTCTTGCAGCGTCTTCCCCGAAAAGTATTCCACCAGATAAGCAACCACATCCAGCGCAGGATGATAGTTATAGCCTGTGCCGGGGTCGTAAGCAAGAGGTGCCTGCACCAACTCTTTTACATACTCGCCCAGTGTGGCATAGTTGCGAGGCGGCGTATTGGGAGCAGTGCGTATGTGCGAGATACCCGAAGTGTGACTCATAAGGTGACGAATCAGCACAGGCGACTTAGCTTTGCGTGTTTCGGGATTCAGTGCACGCGGATTTTCGCCGTCCGCCACCACGCGGTCGGTCATTTCTGGGATATACAGCGACACCGGGTCGTCGAGTTGGTATTTACCTTGTTCGAACAGGGTCATCAAGGCTACCGTCACAATGGCTTTTGTTTGCGAATACATCCGGAAGATGTCGTCTTTCTGAAGCGGTATCTGCTTCTCTACGTTGCGGAAGCCAAATGTTTTGTTGTGTATCACCTGCCCGTTTTTCGCCACAAACGTAAGGGCATGCGGAATGATGCCTTTGTCGACATACTCTTGCAGCAAATTGTCAATCCGTCCAAGCCGCGAAGCATCCACCTTGAGCTGTTTGTAATTGGGCGCATAGTTAAACGATTGGCTTTGTGCCGGTGCCACTCCGGAGGCTGCAAACCACAGTGCAACCACAAACGATAAGAATTTTACTGTTTTCATGGGGCGAAGATGTTTAGAGTGAGTAATAATGTGCAGGCAAAAGTAAGAAAAAAACAAATCACCGACAATGTCTTATACTGATATAGGTAGGTTGACAGAATAACTCAATCTTCTCCTCAAGAAGAGAAGAGATGGCGCGCTAAAGGCGTGACGGCGCGTTGATAAGCTGTTTTATAACTTTTCTTTCTTACATCCTTATCTTTACAGCTTATTTTGTTGTCTTTGCACCGCACTTTCTTTACCGTCCGACCAACGTCGTACGACCGTCCGACGATGGTTGTACGAC
>JAISHU010000153.1 GCA_031262385.1 Mediterranea sp. (in: CFB group bacteria) | reverse complement strand
GGAAACAGTATCGCCAAGGGAATGCCGGGGAAACCTCCGCCGGTACCCAAATCCATTACGCGCGTACCCGCTGCGAAGCCGATAACTTTCGCTATACCCAGCGAGTGCAGCACGTGATGTTCGTACAGGTTGTCAATGTCCTTACGCGATATGACGTTGATTTTGCCGTTCCACTCTTGGTAGAGCGGATAGAGCGCCTCAAACTGTTGTAGTTGTTTTTCCGTCAAATGAGGGAAATAGGTCGATATCAGGTTCACTGTTTTTATAAGTCGTAATTAGTAACAGCCTCTTCGCGCAGCAAAGATTTTACGGCGTCGTAAGAGAGGGTTATCTGCACGGGTCCCAGTACATACGGTGTAATTTCGTAGATGTTGTAATAGAAGGTAATTCCTTTTTCGCCGAGAAAGAAGTTTTCGGTAGGTGCCAAATCGCCGGTGCTGGCATATCCCATATCTTCCGCTTCTTTGCGGCTCTTCAGTTTGTTGTCGATAAGCAATTGCGTCCACAGCAAATCGGTCAGCGCCGCACTGTAATCTTCGGTAAAGAGGTCGCTTAGACGAATGGGATGCAGGTCTGCAAGGTCTATATTGAGGAACGTCGACATGTAAATGCCGTGTGCGCCGCCGGTAAATTCGCTGTAATCCACCTGATACACCAACATACGATTGTTGATGCTTAGCGGACGTGACTCTATGCTTTTGTAGAAATCATACCACTCGCCTACGGTATCTTCGTCGTCGGAATGTTCGGCTTTATCTTTATTGTAGAGAGGTTCATTGTTCTTGAGATAGTCGCTGATGTATTTATCAACGTACTTGTTTACCGCCACTTGCGGGGCATCGTTGCGGCAGGTATCGCCCAATGCCACCGACAGCAGGAAAGCATTCAGACTGTCTTGTACGGTTTGCTTGTCCATTTTGCTGACGTATGCCAAATTGATATGTATGTTACAACCGGGGTTTGCCGTATCGCCGAACAGATGCGCGCTCTTGTCGACCTTAATAGAATCGAATGTCGGGCTATTGCCCTTTTGAGAAGGGTTACCACACGAAAAGAATAGGCTACCGCTCACCATCAGTATGGCGAACAAGCCTGCATGTTGCTTTTTCATTGTTTTCTCCATATTAATTATATAATTTAGTTCTCCTTAAGAAGCTAAAATCCAAACCGCTTCTTATGGTCGGCAAAGATATATATATTTAAATGAAAGCGACAAAAGGCAACCCCATAAAAGTTATGAAAAAGAGTTGGGCGGTAAAGACAGTACGCTGCAAAGAGAACAAAATAAGCTGTAAAGATAAGGATGTAAGAAAGAAAAGTTATAAATAGCTTATCAATGCCTCCCCAATAAAATCAAAACGGTTTCTAAACATTGTGCCCGCTTTTGTTGTTTTGGGAAAAAGAATGGCACACTATTTGTACAGCCAAAAATAAAAAGCAAAAAAGTGCATTATTATATTTAATGTATATATTTGCCGATGTATAACCTCACGAATCAAAAAAGGGAGACCATAATTATGAGCAATCAATTCTCACAAAGAATAATGGACGTCATAGCGTACAGCCGGGAAGAAGTGGAACGCTTGGGTAATATCGCCATAGAACCCGAACACCTGCTGCTCGGTATGTTGCGCGACGGCGGCGGCAAGGCTATGGAGGTGTTGTATAAGCTTCACGCTAACCTTACACGGATTAAGAAGAATCTGGAAGAGTCGTTGGTGAACTACAACCAAGCCGACCCCTCTATACATACCGAAGCCGAACTGTCGTTGATGTCGAACCGCATATTAAAGATGTGTATGCTCGAAGCACGTCTGATGAAAAGCGAAACGGTAGACACGGAACACATGCTGCTTGCCATACTGAAAGACGGAACCACGCTGGCTTGCGCCGTCTTGAAAGACAACCACGTGAACTACGAAGATGTGCTGTCGCAGCTTTCGTTTCAAACCAACCCCAATGCCGGCATGGGCTTTACCGAAGACGATGACGACGAAGAGGATGATAACGTATCGTCGTCGCGTCGTCACGACTCCGAAGGCTCGTCGTCTTCGCGGAGTGCATCTGCACAAACATCGAAAAAGCCTACCAACGACACGCCTGCATTGGATAACTTCGGCGTAGACATTACGCGTGCTGCCGAAGCCGGTGCGCTGGACCCCGTGGTAGGACGCGAAAAAGAGATAGAACGATTGGCGCAAATATTGAGCCGTCGCAAAAAGAATAACCCCGTGCTGATAGGCGAACCCGGTGTGGGTAAGTCGGCTATCGTTGAGGGACTGGCGCTTCGCATCGTTCAGAAGAAGGTGTCGCGTATGCTCTACGGCAAAAGGGTGGTGATGCTGGATATGGCTTCGGTGGTTGCCGGTACGAAGTATCGCGGACAGTTCGAAGAACGTCTGCGCTCTATTGTTAACGAACTGCGCAAAAACCCCAATATCATCTTGTTTATCGACGAGATACATACCATTGTGGGCGCAGGTGCCGCCGCCGGCACCATGGATGCCGCCAATATGCTGAAACCTGCTTTGGCACGCGGCGAAATACAATGTGTGGGTGCTACCACGCTCGACGAATACCGCAAGAGCATCGAAAAAGACGGTGCGCTGGAACGTCGCTTTCAAAAAGTAATCGTGGAACCTACCACGGCGGAAGAGACCCTTCAGATACTGCGCAACATTAAAGATAAGTACGAAGAGCATCACAATGTAACTTATACCGATGCTGCTTTGGAGGCGTGTGTCAAATTGACAGACGTATATATCACCGACCGTAACTTCCCCGATAAGGCGATTGATGCTTTGGACGAAGCTGGTTCGCGCATACATCTTACCAACATCACCGTTCCGAAAGAGATTGAGGATCAGGAGAAGCTGATAGAAGATACCGACAAACTCAAGGCGGAAGCCGTGAAGTCGCAAAACTTCGAACGCGCTGCCGCCTATCGTGACGAAGGCAAAAAACTGACGGAACAATTAGATGTGATGAAAGAAGAGTGGCAGTCGCGCCTGAAAGACGAACGTCAAACGGTGGACGAAGATGAAATTGCCAACGTCGTTTCCATGATGTCGGGCGTACCGGTGCAACGTATGGCACAAGCCGAAGGTGTCAAATTGTCGGGAATGAAGGAAGAACTGCAACGGCATGTCATTGCACAAGATGCCGCTATCGAAAAGATAACGAAGGCAATTGTACGCAGCCGCATCGGATTGCGCGAACCGAATCATCCCATCGGAACTTTCTTGTTCTTGGGACCTACCGGCGTAGGTAAAACACATCTGGCTAAGCAGTTGGCGCAGTTTATGTTTGGCTCTACCGATGCACTGATACGTGTGGATATGAGCGAGTTTATGGAGAAGCACACCGTTTCGCGCTTAATCGGAGCACCTCCGGGATATGTGGGTTACGACGAAGGCGGACAACTGACCGAAAGGGTACGCCGCAAACCTTACTCCATTATATTGCTCGACGAAATAGAAAAGGCACACTCCGATGTGTTTAACGTGTTGCTCCAACTAATGGACGAAGGACGACTAACCGACGGTAGCGGGCGTACGGTGAATTTCCGCAATACGGTAATCATTATGACATCGAACATCGGTACGCGTCAGTTGAAAGACTTCGGACGTGGTGTGGGATTTGCCGCACAAAGCCGTGGTGCCGACGACAACGAACACTCGCGCAGTGTGATACAGAAAGCATTGAACCGAACGTTTGCTCCCGAGTTCTTGAATCGTATCGACGAGATTATCACCTTCGACCAACTCTCGCAAGAGGCTATCGAAAAGATTGTCGACATCGAACTGAAAGAGCTGTTGCAACGGGTAGACACGCTGGGCTATCACCTTACGGTGAGTGACGACGCCAAAAAGTTTATCGCTTCCAAAGGTTACGATGTACAGTTTGGTGCCCGCCCGTTGAAGCGAGCCATTCAGACCTATCTGGAAGACGGTTTGTCCGAGCTGATAGTGAACGACGAACTCGCACAGGGCGACACTCTAACGGCAAACCTTGATGGCGAACAACAAAAACTTGTGTTCGACATCACGCACGCCGCATCATAACAAACAAGCTGTTATTTTTGAACATTAGGCACGCGCACAGTAAAGCGCGTGCCTTTTTTGGGTGCCGACAAAACCGAGATAGTGCCTTTGAAGCGGTCGGTAATGGTTTGGCAAATGCTCAGTCCCAAACCTGCTCCCTGCGTAAAGCTGTCCACCTTGTAGAAGCGCTCAAAGATGCGGCGTTGATCTTCTTCGGAGAGTCCGATGCCGGTATCTTCCACAAAGAAAGAGGTGTAGTTGGGTTCTTCTAAGTAGCCGAATGTGATGTTGCCGTTCTTGGTAAACTTCTTGGCATTGTTGATGAAGTTGAGTATTACCTGTTTCAGGCGGATAACATCCGTATCAATGGCGAGGGTACTGTTTTCGGGGATGTCCAGAATCAGTCCTACGCCTGCGGGCATGGTGTAGCGTTGCGACTCGTAGATTTCTTTCATGATAGGAGCCAGTTCGTAGTGTTCGAAACGGAAATCCATCGAACCTGCCTCTATGCGTGCAATGTCCAGAATGTCGTTAATTAGGGCAAGCAACAGGGTGCAGTTGACGTTGATAGTCTCCACAAAATCTTGTATCTCCTCTTTGTTGTATGCATCGATGTCGTGCAGCAGGTCCGAGAAGCCCACAATGGAGTTGAGCGGCGTGCGAATCTCGTGACTCATGTTGGCAAGGAATGCCGATTTCAGTTTATCGGCTTCCAGTGCTTTGTCGCGGGCGGTAGTTAGTTCCGTTTCTATATCCTTGTACTTTTGTATGCTTTGTGCCACCGACAGCACTTTGTAGGGCGCGTTGGCGGTAAAACCTTTGTAGGCAACACACGAGAACGCCACCCATTCGTATCCCTGTGCTGTACGTGCCCGCATCTCGTCGTGGTAGTCCGAGCGGATGCCCGTGCACACCTCGCGGAATCCTTTTTCCATGCGCGGAAGGTCGTCGGGATGGATAATGGAGCGAATGTATTCCAAGCTGAGTGTACCGTAGTTGTCGAGGCCGAGTTTGTCGAATAGCGACCGGCTGTAAGCAAAGGTTTGTGTGCCGATGTCGTACGACGAAGGGAAGATAGCGCTTGTATCGAGAGCCAAGTGGAACATGCGTTTATTCAGTTCGCTTTCGGAGATATTGCGGCAGCAGAGTATGATACCCGACACCTTATCTTTTATAATCATGGGCATTACCTCGCCCGATATGGGGAAGTGTACGCCGCTCTTTACCACTTCGATAAAGGCATTTTCGGGGATAGCAATCCGTTCGGCTTTCGAAACGGCGTTTCTTAGCAGTTCCTCCAAGATGTCTTCGCCATTCACATAGATACGGAGTAGTGTACCGGCGACGTGGTCTTCCATGTCTTGTACGTTGAACTCTTCCGGCATGTTGAGCATGCTCAGAAATGCATGGTTCATCAGGCGGATTTGGAGATTGGTGTCGTAGCTCACAATGCCGTCGTGCATAGAGTTGAGTACGGCATCAAATTCATTGCGTTGTTCCACCAGTCGGGTTTGTATCAGCAGTCGGGTTTGTGCATAGTTGCGTCGCCGTCTTTCGCGCCGACGCATCCGGTTCAACCAGAGCAAACCACCTACAAGCACTACTACCGTCACCACATAGAGTATGAAAAACAGCAGGCGGTATTGGGTAGTGATGGGCATGTTGATGATAATCTCCTCTCTCTTCTTGTCGATAGAGTCGGGGTTGATATGGAAGAAATCCAGTTGGTTGTAGTCGTAGAGAAGTGGGTTTGTCAATTGCTTGATGCCAATAGCAGACGGTTGTTCGCCATTGATGATACGGGCTGCTATTTCGCCGGCTTCGAACGCCTCTTGGTAAGGGGGATTGGCATTGACACAAAGCACGCCGTTGCCCAATGCGGAATATTGTCCGGTAAAGATAGGTGCCTTGGAGTTTTTGCCGTAGAAAGAGTGGTAGTTCGACCAACGGGGTACTATCACTACTTTCTTTTGTGCGGCGGTTACGTCGCAAATGGTGGTGATGGGCAGCGTGCTGTCTTCGTCGATATTTAGGTGTGAAGCGGTGTATTTGGGGTGAGTGTAACGGAACGTTTTAAAGGCTGCCTCTATCTTGCTGAGTTCTTGCAGGCTTTTGGGGTGGTTGTCGTACATAAATACCACATCCGTGCGTTTGGGGAACAGCCGGAAGGCACTCTCCATTAATTGGTTGTAGTCGGTATAGTCCAGAAACCCGCAGACGTTGGGTCGTGGGTCAATCTGTACAAACTTAATATCCATTACGACGACCGGTATTTGGTAGGGCAGCGAATCGCCGCATTGCATCAGTGCGTCGTAGGCAGCATCGCCCGTCACCACTAAAACGCTGGGGTGCTGTTTTCGGGCACGTTCGCAGATTTGCAGCATGAGGGCTTTTGTTTCCGTAAAGTTATGGTGCTCTATATCCAGATACTCGTTATGCAGAATAACACGAAATCCATTGTTGTGTATGCCGTCGTAAAAACCTTTTTCGAGGAATTGACTCCACGAATCCAACTTACTGTTCGATTGAATGAGTACTACATCGTGCAAACGCTGTTGTTCAACGGCGGATGCATTGAAGGTTATCATTAACCAGTGTATGCATGTTAGTAGTACTACGAGTGTAGGTTTACTCATATAAGTTCCCTTTTGTATTTATTATTGTTATGTTGTTTCATGAAAAAGCAGGCAAATATATGCAACTTTATTCAGGTAGCAAGCGAAAAGCGCAAGAACTGATGTCTGTTTTTAGAAATGTTTGCTTATGAATATAATTAAACGGTGTGTGAGATAGTCTCGCGGGGAATATTAAGCAACGTACAACGATGCCGAAGGTTTCGTAAATTTCGCTTAATAATTAGATTTTTTTGCCTTTACTGAAACCCGTTTGGTTGAATGTTGTAAAATACTGGTTAGCAAAAAACAACTATTTGTAGACTTAATAGTATGTAATACGTAAAAAAAAGTATTTTTGCGCGTCGTAAGGTGATTGATAATTGAGTAAACCACACAAAATGGTTTAGTTTACAATGAGATAATAAGGTTCTTACACTTGTTGGCTGTTTTGCTAACAGGCATTATTATTTTTGTTTAAATGATAAGCAAGCCTTTAACTGTAAGTCCTATATCTGATTATGCGTGAATGCAACACTCTAACTGTTTATGAAAACGAAGATTAATTTGGCATTAGCCCATATGGGCGGGCGGGAACAGGAGTTTATAAAAGAGGCATTTGATACCAATTGGGTTACTCCTTTGGGTCCCAATGTAGATTCGTTCGAGAAATCACTGAGTGATTATCTGGGCGAGCAACAATATGTTACGGCACTTAGTACCGGGACATCTGCCATTCATTTAGGGTTAATATTGCTGAATGTACAAGCCGACGACGAGGTAATCTGCCAGTCGTTTACGTTTGCAGCATCGGCAAACCCTATTGTGTATCAGGGTGCCAAGCCTGTATTTGTGGATAGTGAGAAAGATACTTGGAACATGGACCCTGAGTTGTTGGAGTTGGCTATCGAAGACCGTCTGCGCATCACAGGGCGTTTACCTAAAGCCATTATTCCGGTACATCTGTACGGCATGCCTGCGCGGATGGACGAAATTTGCGAGATAGCCGACAGATATGGTATTCCCATTCTCGAAGATGCTGCCGAAGCATTGGGTTCGGAATACAAAGGACATAAATGCGGGACGATAGGTAATATGGGAATCTTTTCGTTCAACGGCAACAAAATTATCACCACGTCGGGTGGAGGTGCTTTGGCTTGTCGTACACAGGAATTGCAGCGGCAGGCACAGTTTTATGCCACGCAAGCTCGCGAAACGGCTCCCTATTATCACCATAAAGCGGTGGGTTACAACTACCGTATGAGCAATGTCTGTGCCGGCATCGGTCGCGGACAAATGATGGTGCTCGACGAACACGTACGTCGTCGCCGTGAAATTTGCCAAATCTATACCACAGAGCTTGCCGACGTGCCGGGCATTGAGGTGAAACGGAATCCGAGCGAAGCGTTCGATTCTAACTTTTGGTTGACTTGCATTCTGGTGGAACCGTCTAAAGCCGGATTTACGTGCGATGACGTACGGTTACATTTGGAGAACGAAAACATCGAGTCGCGCTACTTGTGGAAGCCGATGCATCTACAACCCGTTTATGCAGATGCTCCCCGCTATGTGCGTGGCGTGAGCGAATATTTGTTTGACACCGGATTGTGTCTGCCGTCGAGTTCCATGCTTAGTGATGATGATATTTATCGTGTAGCAGATTGTATTAAATCATTAGCGGTAAAGTAATATACGGTTCTTTTTTCTCTGAAAGATAGAAGCTGTATGAAATAGCAAAACAAAAACAAAAAACAAAAGATCAAGAAATGAGAAAGAACTTACTACGGCGATGTAGCCTTGCATGGGTGGTCGTTATGCTGTTGGGAGGATGTGCTTCGCAAAAGGAGATTACCTATCTGCAAGATGCGGGGGTGCTTGATTCCGAAGCCATACCGCAGAACTACGAAATACGCATAGAACCTGATGACCTTCTTTCTATTATGGTGAATACCCGAGAATTGGAGCTTGCGCAGATGTTCAACTTGCCTCAAGTGAACTTCTACCTAAATTCCTCTGCCGGAACTTCGTCGCCTTCCAATCGTATGCTGGGTTATCAGGTAGACCAAAACGGCAACATTGAGTTCCCGCAAATGGGTACGCTACACGTAGCGGGCATGAGTCGCTCCATACTGTCCGAATATATCAAAACGGAACTTGTCAATCGCGGATTGCTCAAAGATCCTGTGGTGACGGTGCAATTTTTAAACCTTAAAGTGTCGGTGATAGGCGAAGTAAATCGTCCCGGTACCTTTGAGGTCAACAGCGACCGCATTAGTTTGTTCGATGCGTTGAGTCGGGCGGGCGACCTTACTATCTACGGTAAACGCGACAACGTGCGCGTGATTCGCGAAGAAGGAGGGCAGCGCGTCATTGCCACATTAGACCTGCGCAGCAAAGAGGTGCTCGATTCACCTTATTATTATCTGAAGCAAAACGATGTGGTATATGTGGAGCCTAATAAAGCCCGTGCGGGACAACGCGAGATTAACCAAAACCGAAGCATCGGCACCTTTGCTTCCATTGTTTCGGTATTGATTTCGCTGGCGGTGCTTATTTTTAAATAAGAATGGTTTTCTCTCTAACTATTAATTTGCTATTATGACCGTAAATAAAGATAGACAAAGCAATTTCGATTTTATGGAAACCGTCGAAAGCGGACAGTCCGATACCTCCATTGTAGACCTTCTGTCGATGGTCTATGCACAACGTAAGTGGTTTATTTTATCGGTAGTAGTGTGTTTAATCGTTGCCTTTCTATATATCAAAAGAACTCCCAAAGAGTATGCGCGCATGGCAACCGTCTTGGTAAAAGACGAGAAAAAAGGCGGTGATGTAAGTGGGGCGGCAGCCTTTCAGGATATCTTCTCGTGGGGTACCGGCTCGGTAGAAAATGAGATGGGCATCCTCAAGAGCAAACGCCTGATGGAGCAGGTAACAGAACGTTTACGCTTAGACATGAGCTATCGCGAACGCACCGGACTGCGCATGCACGAACTCTATACCGAATCGCCCGTCGAAGTGATTCTTCCGGATGCCGAACCCAAACAAGTTGTCCGCATGAAGGTGATGATTGTTGATGCCAAGCAGGTGATGATTAGCGGGTTGGAGTCGGATGATGTGAGTTATACCGAAAAGATTACGCTCCAGTTGGGCGACACCGTAGACACTCCGGTGGGACGAATATTGGTTGTACCTACCCTCTATCGGAGCAACGAAGATAACGGACGTATTATTGAAGTCGTGAAGGGCAACCGTAAATACGTGTCTAACTATTACAACCATACAATCAATGTAGCCATAGCCAACAAGCAGTCGTCGCTTATCAACCTGTCGCTCACCGACGAGAACATAAAGCGTGCCGATGATGTAATCAATACCCTTATCGAAGTGTATGAAGACGATGCTGTGGCAGACAAAAACCGGGTGTTGGTGCAGACCTCTAAGTTTATCAACGACCGTTTGGCAATTATCGAAGCCGATTTGAGCGCGGTGGATGCCGAAATAGAAGGCTACAAGAAGAGTAATCGACTCACCGACATTATTTCCGAGAGTAGTCTCGCTTTGGCAAGTACCGGCAAATTAGACGACCAAGGATTGACGGTAGAGAATCAATTGCAAATGGCACAATACATGCGCAATTACCTCAACGACAATACCAAAACGGCCGAACTGATACCGGCAAGCATCGGTATTACCGACCCGGGTATTCAAGCGCAAATCGTCGAATACAATACTACTTTTACCCGTCGCGATAAACTCGTGTCTAACAGTAGTATGAACAACCCGCTGGTGAAAGACCTGAATACGGCACTTATCAGCATGCGTTCGTCTATTATAAAAGCGGTAGACAACCTCATTACCGGACTGGAGATGCAGGTGGTTAACATGAAAAGTCGCGAACGCGAAAACCTCAGCAAGATAGCCAACGTGCCTACCCAGCAAAAATATGTGGAAAGCATCCAGCGTCAGCAGAAGATAAAAGAAGAACTCTACCTCTATCTGCTGCACAAAAAAGAAGAAAACGAATTGCAACAGAACATCACCGAAAGCAATTGCCGCATTGTAGACCCTGCCGACGGAGTCGACGCTCCGGTGGCACCAAGATCGGCTATGATAATGTTGGCAGCTTTGATGCTCGGATTGATTATTCCGGGTGTGTGGATTTACATGAAGTCGATGTTAAACACCAAGATAAAGAACCGCCGCGAACTGAAAGCCGCACTGAATATTCCGTTTATCGGCGAAATCCCCTTCGATAAGCAAGACATGAGCGATGTGGTGGTGGTGAAAGACGGAAGCCGCGACAGCATTAGCGAAGCCTTTAAGATTGTACGTGACAATCTGGATTTCTTAAATACCGATACCTCGAACGGCGGCGGACGTGTGATACAAATTACATCAAGCAACCCCGAATCGGGTAAAAGCTTTGTCTCTATCAATCTGGGAATGAGCATTGCCTTGACACATTTGCGTGTGGTGGTAGTCGACCTTGATTTACGCAAAGGTTCGCTCTCTAAAAAAATGGGCATCAGTATGACAGAACCGGGGGTATCTACATACCTCAGCGGCAGGGTACAGCATGCAAAAGAGCTGGTAAAGGTAGACTCGACAGGGCATTGTCCCGACTTTCTTCCTACGGGTGCTTTGCCTCCCAATCCTTCCGAGCTGTTGAAAAGTAAACGCTTTGAACAACTGATAGAGGAACTGCTTAAAGAGTACGACTATGTTATCATGGACAATCCGCCTTACGGCATGGTGGTAGATGCTGCACTCTGTACACGCGTGGCGGACAATACTGTGTATGTTGTGCGTTCGGGATTGTTCGACAAACGGCTCTTGCCCGAATTGCAAGAACTCTACGATTCGCAGAAAATTGCCAATATGTGCGTATTGCTCAATGCCGTGGATTACAATAATGTAGGCTATGGCTATGGTTACGGATACGGATATGGCTACGGCGAACGTGATGAAAAAAAGAAACCGCTTTATAAGCGCATATTGGGTTTATAGAGACTGTTTATTGATTGGTCATTGTTAGAGGAGCCTTAACACGAGAGAGACCTTTGGCTTAAATTGTATATACGCAAAATAATTATAGGGAAACCGTATGTTTTTATTTAAAAGAGAAATACATCCCGCCGAAACGGATATCTTGAAAGGATTTACCGATTGGCATTGCCATATCGTTCCCGGTGTGGATGATGGTATGCGGGACTTAGAAGACGCTTTGGAAACATTGGAATATTACCAAAGTCTTCAGGTTAATGAGGTGATATTTACACCTCACGTGATGAATGGTATGCCGGTGAATTGGGAAACTATCGTGCAGGCTTACGAGCACTTGAAGCAACAATACAGAGGTAATATTCAGTTGCGACTGGGGGGTGAATATATGTTGGACTCGGGTTTTAAGAAGCGTGTGGAAGGAGGTTTGCAGCCGCTCAAAGATAAAAGAGTGCTGGTAGAAACCTCCTACTTGGCACCGCCCGACTGTTTGTTCGAGATGCTTTACGAAGTGTCCATATCGGGATATATTCCTGTGATAGCCCATCCCGAACGTTACCTGTATATGAAACCAAGAGACTACAGTCGGCTGAAAAACAACGAATATCTGTTTCAACTCAATCTGCTATCGCTTTCGGATTACTATAACAAGCAAGTCAAAGAACGTGCCGAGTATTTGCTGGATGCCGGCATGTACAATCTGACCGGCAGCGACCTGCATAGTAGAGAAAAGTTCCGTTACCATTGGGAGCACATGAAAATCTCGCGTAGGCTTTTTAAGAAATTGGAAATCTTGGTAGAGAAAAGCAATGGTCGTCCAACGGGTAAAAACTCTCCTACTTAAAATTTTACGTTCATTTAAGATGTAGAATGAACCGCACAAAACCATTACCTTTGCCCTGTTTTTAATCCCCAAATTGTACATAACCGTATGAACCAATCGATAAACGACTTTGAAATTATGGCTCCCGTAGGCTCGCGCGAATCGCTGGCTGCCGCCATCCAAGCAGGAGCAGACGCTATTTATTTCGGCATAGAAAACCTCAATATGCGGGCGCGCTCGGCAAACACATTTACTATCGACGACCTGCGCGAGATTGCATGCACGTGCGACGAACACGGCATGAAGAGTTATCTCACCGTCAACACCATTATATATGATAACGACCTCACCCTGATGCGCACCATCGTGGACGCTGCACATGCCGCCGGTATATCGGCAATCATTGCGGGCGATGTGGCGGTGATGAGCTATGCACGCAGCATCGGACAAGAGGTGCATCTCTCTACGCAACTCAATATCTCTAATGTGGAGTCGCTGCGCTTTTATGCCCAGTTTGCCGATGTGGTGGTGCTGGCACGCGAACTCAATCTGGAACAGGTGGCAGAGATCTATCGTTGCATTTGCGAAGAGAATATCTGCGGACCTTCGGGCAAGCATGTCCGCATCGAGATGTTTTGCCACGGAGCACTTTGCATGGCGGTGTCGGGCAAGTGCTACCTGTCGCTGCACGAGATGAATCACTCTGCCAACCGAGGTGCCTGCATGCAGGTGTGCCGCCGTTCGTACACCGTGCGCGACAAAGAGACGGACGTGGAATTAGACATAGACAACCAGTACATCATGTCGCCCAAAGACCTCAAGACCATTCATTTTATGAACAAACTCATCGATGCCGGCGTGCGGGTGTTTAAGATTGAGGGACGTGCACGCGGTGCCGAATATGTGCGCACGGTGGTAGAGTGCTACAAAGAAGCCATACAAGCTTGTATGGACGACACCTATACCGATGAGAAAATTGAGACGTGGGATGCCCGACTCGCTACCGTGTTTAATCGCGGCTTTTGGGACGGCTACTACTTGGGTCAACGACTGGGCGAATGGACCAAGAACTACGGTTCGGCAGCCACTCAGCGAAAGATATATGTGGGCAAAGGCATCAAATACTTTTCCAATTTGGGCGTAGCCGAGTTTCTCGTAGAAGCAGCGGAACTGAACGTGGGCGACAAACTGCTCATTACCGGTCCTACCACCGGTGCACTCTATGTCACACTCGACGAAGCACGTGTGGACTTGCAGCCGGTGAAGACGGTACACAAAGGCGAACACTTCTCGATGAAATCGGACAAGATACGTCCCAGCGACAAACTCTATAAATTGGTGTCGACCGACGAACTGAAGAAATTTAAAAGATTGCAATAGCATGGATTATATATTTGAACTAACGCTCAAGGTACGCGACTACGAATGTGATCTGCAAGGCATCGTCAATAATGCCAATTACCAGCACTATCTGGAACATACGCGTCACGAGTTTCTTGCCTCTATCGGTGTGAGCTTTGCCGAATTACACAAGCAAGGAGTAGACCCCGTGGTGGCACGCATCAATATGGCATTTAAGACTCCGTTGAAGAGCGGCGATGAGTTTGTCTCCAAACTCTATCTCAAGAAAGAGGGTATTAAGTATGTGTTTTACCAAGACATCTTCCGCCGGCACGACCACAAAATGGTGGTGAAGGCGAGCGTGGAAACGGTGTGCGTGGTAAACGGACGGCTGAGCGACAGCCGCTTGTTCGACGATTTGTTTGCCGACTACCTATGAGCACCGACGAACGCATTTGCAGCATAGCACTGACACTGATTCCGGGCATCGGACGTACCGGTGCCAAACGGTTGACGGAGGCTGCGGGCAGTGCCGTCGATGTATTTGCCTTACGCAAAGAACTTTCGCAGCGAATATCGGGTGTCAATGCCACCTTACTGAAAGCATTAGACGCTCCCGAAGCTTTTGTGCGCGCCGAACGCGAACTGGAGTTTGCCCAGAATAACCACATTGAGGTGTTACCCTTTACCGACCGCCGTTATCCCGCCCGCCTGCGCGATTGTGTCGATGCGCCTGTTGTGTTGTTCTTTAAAGGTAATACCGACCTCAATCGCCGCCGCGTCATCAGTATGGTGGGTACACGTAAAGCTTCCGAACAGGGGAAGCAGTTTTGTGTCGACTTTCTGCACGACCTGCAAGCCTTGCTTCCCGATGTGCTGGTGGTGAGCGGACTGGCTTACGGTATCGACATCTATTCGCACCGTGCCGCACTGACCAACCGTCTCTCTACCGTAGCCGTACTGGCGCACGGATTAGACCGTATCTATCCTGCCGTGCACCGCAAGTATGCCGTAGAAATGCTTGCCGAGGGTGGGCTGCTCACCGAATACCTCACAGGTACCGAACCCGAACGCTACAACTTTGTGGGACGCAACCGCATTGTGGCTGGCATGAGCGACGCTACCATCGTAATAGAATCGGCTGCCAAAGGAGGCTCACTCATCACTGCCGACCTTGCCAACGACTATCATCGCGAATGTTTTGCCGTGCCCGGACGTCCCGGTGACCTCTATGCGCAAGGCTGCAACAACCTGATACGCACCAATAGAGCCGTGCTGCTCCAATCTGCCGAAGAGTTTGTTGCCTGTATGGGGTGGGGCACCGCCGCCACGCACCAACCGCCGGTACAACAACAGCTCTTTCCCGAACTGCCTCCCGAAGAAGAAAAGATTGCTCTGCTGTTGCGCGAACAGGGAGCCATGCACATCGACGTGCTGGCACGCGAAGCCGACCTTCCTGTTTACCGCATCAGTGCCTTGCTTTTCGAACTGGAGATGAAAGGTATGGTGCAGACATTGCCGGGAGGAATGTACAGAAGCTCCTAAAAAGAAAAATCATATAACAATTATACCCATGAAAACTTACTCACTAACACTTAGCATTGCCACTCTTCTTATCTGCCTCCCTGCATGGCTGGTAGCGCAACCCGTTGTGAAGACAACACAGACGCATGTCTACGAAGCCGTTGAACAAGATTCCGCATGGACTATCGGCAAGATTATCGACTACATCTACTTTGTGAAGTACAACAGCGAAGGACTTCCTCTTGTGAAAAACCGTCTTACCCCCGAAGGTAAGGTTGCCGATAAGGTAATGCACCTCTACGACAGTCAAAACCGTGTGATTGCCGACATTTGGGCAAACAGTCGGGAAGGGGTTACAGGCAGGTATCTGTATCATTACGACGAACAAGACAATCTGAATCGGGTGTTTCATCTCAATGCCGCCCAAGATACCGTATCTATTCGAACAGCCGAGTACGACGAGCAAAGACGACTGATTCGACGTACCGAATCATATACCGGTACAGTGACGATAAGCAACATCGAGTATGATGCGAACGATAAACCTACCGTTACCATAACGAGCCATATTATAGGAACAGGCAGATCTAATACCATCAAGCGCGAGGCATCAGAAGGAGACACGCTGCGCTTGAAAAGAGGTGGACAGGAAGATCGCTTTGATTTTATAAACAGACATACATGGGCAATCACCCACGAAGACGAAGTAGGCAACTGGACGGAACAGTGGCACTTTGGCAAGGATAGTGTACCGCAAATGGTTATGCGTCGCGTCGTTACCTACTTCGAAGCACCTAATCATCGCAAAGAGCTACGCCTTTCGGGTGAGGTAAAAAGGGTAGAACAAACTTCATACATTGCCCTTCCGCGTGCCGACCAAAGTGTGGACAAAGGAGCCAAACAGGGTGAATTTTTTGTGTACGAATTTGACAAGGACGGACGGAAAAGCACCGAACTGTTGTTCAATAACAAAGGGGTGTCGATAGGTAAAATCACCTATATTTACGACGACAACGGCTATCTGAATCAAGAGAATCTGTATAATACCGCAGGTACTCTTACCGAAACACACGCTTACACTTTCAATGATAAGCTGAAACGTCATACCGAGTGTACCGTCACCGATGCCGCCAACAATCTTTTACGTAAAATCCGTTATCGGTATGACAGCGAAGGCAACTTGGTAAAAGTTACCGCTTACCGTCCGGATGGAAGTATCTTCCGAGACGAAGACTACCTGTACGACTCTTACGGGAATGTTATACAAAAAAGCATACATAATACCGACGGATCGCAGCCTTCCGACACAGTGCGTTTTGCCTACAACTTGGATGGTGATGTTATTACCGAACAACGTTTGCTTCCTGATGGTTGGAACTTCGATACATACACCTATAAATATGGAAACAACCGCCATGTGGTATCGGGTACAGATGCGTTGCACGGACAAGAACCGGTGGATTATACTTACAGATTTCATCGCGACTCACAAGGCAACTGGCGCTATCGTCTGAAATATATCAACGGCGTACCGGTGCTTTACGAACAACGTAACTATGAGTATTACGAGAACCGGTGAGAGCAACAAGTATCATAAGCGTTTCCGTAAAGGTGTAGGGGGCGCGATAAATGAGAGTTTAGCAGAGTGACATCACCGATAAATTAGAGTTTAGAGGAAAGCAACATTGCGGTAAATTAGAGTATAGGGGTAGAGCCGCGCGCAGCCCAAGTGATTGGCGGTAGTAACTGTGTATAAGAAGGAAGTAGTAACTGTGTATAGGGAGGCAGTGGTAACTGTGTATAGGGAGGCAGTAGTAACTCAGACTCCTCCCCTTCTTTAGAGGGGAGGTGGCGCGCCGTAGGCGTGACGGAGGGGTATCTGTCCCGGGCGCGAAGTGCAAATAAACAACTGGCATATGCACCCAAAAATAATAAAAATAAGTTACTTTCGTGTGCTGGATTTTGCGCTTCGCGCTTCGTAAGATACCCCTCCGTCACGCCTCCGGCGCGCCACCTCCCCTCTAAAGAAGGGGAGGAGTTTAAGTTACTACTGCCAACCATTTGAAAGTTACTACTGCTTCCCTATACACAGTTACTACTGCCTCCCTATACACAGTTACTACGGCAAGCCATTCGGGCTGCGCGTGGCACATCACAATCACACGCGTAAATTCTAACTTATCTCCGATGCTGGGAGTTACGGCATCTTTCTTTAACATCACAATCACACGCGTAAACTCTAACTTATCTCACACAACTTTACGGAAACGCTTACCAAGTATTTCTCCCCCCCACTTTTCAAAAAAAATAGTGTAGTTTTTGTAATTACATTCCAATCTGCTAAAAAGTGGTAGATTTTAATTACCTTTGCCCCGTCTGATTAAGAAAACAGATGCAACATGAGTCCATTGAATTACTCTCACATGTTGACACAAGCTATTGATGAACTCTCTGACAGCTCGTCTTACAAAGGCTTGTTTCACCAACATACCGACGGCAACCCTCTGCCGTCATCACAGGCATTGCAAGAGATAGTGGAGCTATCGCGTGCCATTCTATTCCCCGGATTTTACGGTAATTCTACGGTAAACAGGCATACCGTGACCTATCACATTGGCGTCAATGTGGAACGACTTTACGAGCTGCTCGTTGAGCAAGTGCTTGCCGGACTGTGTTTTACCGACGGCGAAAACTGCTGCTACTCGCAGCACCAACGCGATGAAGCTTGCGGGATAGCCACACAATTCATTAGTGCACTTCCCGAACTGCGCCGCACACTCTCTACCGACGTAGAAGCCGCTTACAACGGCGACCCGGCTGCCCACAGCTACGGCGAAGTCATCTTTTGCTACCCCTCCATTCGCGCCATTTGCAACTATCGACTGGCACATCAACTGCACCTGTCGGGTGTACCGCTTATCCCCCGTATCATTACCGAAATGGCACACAGCGAAACCGGTATCGACATTCATCCGGGTGCCGTGATAGGCAGTCACTTTGCTATCGACCACGGCACGGGAGTCGTTATCGGCGAAACCTGCATCATAGGAAACAACGTAAAGATTTACCAAGGTGTGACACTGGGAGCCAAGAACTTCCCGCTCGACGAAGAGGGTAAACCCATTAAAGGTATTCCGCGTCACCCCATTTTGGAAGACGACGTCATAGTGTACTCCAACGCCACCATTCTGGGACGCATCACCATAGGCAAAGGCGCTACCGTAGGCGGTAACATCTGGGTAACCAACGATGTGCCTCCCGGCGGACGCATTGTGCAGACACGTGCCAAAAATAATCTGGTGGTGACCTGACAGAGAAGTCAACCGCCATTCACCAAGGAATAAATATTAATAATTATAGAAGTTTTTAACAGTAGAAACAATGAATTTTGAAATGATTGCCAAGACTTTTCAAGGCTTGGAAGAGGTATTAGCACAAGAACTAACCAACTTAGGAGCAAACGATATAGAAATTGGACGCCGCATGGTATCGTTTACCGGAGACAAAGAAATGATGTACAAGGCAAACTTCAACCTGCGCACAGCTATCCGTATCTTAAAACCCATTAAACATTTTACTGCCAAAGATGCCGACGAAGTGTACAACCAAATCAAAGCCATCGCTTGGGAAGATTATTTGGATGTAAACAAGAGCTTTGCCGTAGATGCCGTGGTGTACAGCGACGAGTTTCGTCACTCCAAATTTGTGTCGTACAAGGTAAAAGATGCCATCGTGGATTACTTCCGCGAGAAAACGGACAAACGTCCGTCGGTGCGCATCAACCGTCCCGACATGCAGATACACATCCACATTGCCCAAACCAAATGCACATTGGCACTCGACTCGTCGGGCGAATCGCTGCATCGGCGCGGCTATCGTCAGGAAGCTACCGAAGCTCCGTTGAACGAAGTGTTGGCTGCGGGCATGATCATGCTTGCCGGCTGGAACGGTCAGTGCGACCTTATCGACCCGATGTGCGGTTCGGGAACAATTCCCATCGAAGCTGCACTCATTGCACGCAACATCGCCCCCGGTGTGTTCCGCAAAGAGTTTGCCTTCGAGAAATGGAGCGACTTCGATGCCGACCTGTTTGATAATATTTACAACGACGACAGCGCCGAACGCGAGTTTGAACACAAGATTTACGGCTACGACAACAGCTCCAAAGCATGCGAAATAGCTACGCATAACATCAAGGCGGCAGGGGTGTCGAAAGACGTGATACTGAAACAACAACCTTTCCAACACTTTGAGCAGCCCAAAGAGAATGCCCTTCTTATTACCAACCCTCCCTACGGCGAACGTATCACGTCGGACGACTTGTTGGGACTTTACCAGATGATTGGCGAGCGACTGAAACATGCGTTTACGGGCAACACCGCTTGGGTATTGTCGTACCGCGACGAATGCTTCGACCAGATTGCACTGAAAGCTACCGAAAAGATACCTTTATACAATGGCGCACTGGAATGTCAGTTCCGCAAGTACGAACTGTTTGGCGGAAAGTATAAAGAGCACAAAGCACTCGAAGCTCACGAAACGGTTGAGCCGAACGAAGAAACCAAGTAATTACAATATGAAAAAAACACTCTCTAACCTGACGAGTGCCCTTTTGTTGGCACTCCTTACCGTCGGTCATGCGACGGCACAGACCCCCAACAAACCTACGTTGGAAGATCTAATCCCCGGCGGAACATCTTATCGTTACACCGAAAGTATCTACGGATTGCAATGGTGGGGCGATGTTTGCATCATGCCTGCTGCCGACTCGCTCTTTACTGTCGACCCCAAGAACGGTGAAAAGAAACTGCTCGTTACCCGCGAAGCCGTAAACGCAGGACTGACACAAGCCGGAGAATCGGCTAAATTGCCGCAACTGTATAACGTGCAAACACCGTGGAGCGGTCGCACACAATTGCTGATGACCCTGCAAGGCAACTATGTGGTGTACGACTGGAAGACAAACAGCGTGGTGAGTAAGCGGGCTTTCCCGCGACAAGCCGCCAACCGCGACTACAACCTCGAAAGCGGTAACCTTGCTTATACCATTGGCAACAATCTCTACGTAAACGACCGACAAATAACCGACGAACCCCAAGGGGTGGTGTGCGGACAGTCGGTACACCGCAATGAGTTCGGCATCAACAAAGGAACTTTCTGGAGTCCCAAAGGTACACTGCTGGCTTTCTACCGCATGGACGAAAGCATGGTGACCGAGTATCCGCTGGTGGACATCACCGCACGGGTGGGTAAACTCAACAATGTGCGTTACCCCATGGTAGGCATGACCAGCCACAAGGTTACCGTCGGTATCTACAACCCGGCAACGGAGAAGACTGTCTATCTCAATGCCGGCGACCCCACCGACCGTTACTTTACCAACATTGCATGGGCACCCGACCAAAAGAGTATCTATCTTATCGAACTGAACCGCGACCAAAACCATGCCAAGCTTTGCCAATACAATGCCGAGACGGGCGAACCTATGGGCGTGCTGTTTGAGGAGACGCATCCCAAATATGTAGAGCCGCAACACCCCATTGTGTTCTTGCCGTGGGACAGTAGCCGCTTTATCTACCAAAGTCAGCGCGACGGATTTAATCATCTTTACATCTATAATACGCAAGGCAAACTGCTGAAGCAACTCACGCAAGGAGCTTGGCTGGTGCAGGATATTTTAGGATTCGACACCGCTAAGAAGGAACTTTACATTGCCTCTACCGAAGTGTCGCCCTTGCAAACCAATGTGTATAAGGTAAACGTAGCCAACGGCAAACGTACCCTGATGGGCAACAACGAAGGGGTGCACCGCGCACAACTTAGCGGAAGCTGTTCTTATCTGATAGACAGCTACTCCACTCCTACCGTGCCACGCAGCATCAATCTGCTCAATACCCGTAACGGACGTAGCGTCAACCTGCTTACCGCCGAAGACCCCTACAAGGGTTTCGACATGCCTACCGTAGAGGTGGGTACCATCAAGGCAGCCGACGACAGTACCGATCTTTACTACCGTATCACCCGTCCCGCCGACTTCGACCCGTCCAAGAAATATCCCGTAATGGTGTACGTGTACGGGGGTCCCCATGCGCAAATGATTACGGCAGGCTACCGCTACGGCGCGGGCGGTTATCACATCTATATGGCTAATCGCGGCTACATCGTCTTTTCGCTCGACAATCGCGGCAGCAGCAACCGCGGACTGGAGTTCGAGAACTGTACCTTCCGTCACCTTGGTATCAAAGAGGGCGAAGACCAAGTGCGCGGCGTGGAGTTCCTTAAGTCGTTGCCTTATGTGGATGCCAAGCGTATCGGTGTACACGGATGGAGTTTCGGCGGACACATGACTACCGCCCTGATGTTGCGCTATCCCGACCTGTTTAAGGTGGGAGTGGCAGGCGGACCGGTTATCGACTGGGCGTACTACGAAGTGATGTACGGCGAACGCTACATGGATACTCCGCAAGCCAATCCCGAAGGTTACAAAGAGTGCAACCTCAATAACCTTGCCGGCAAATTGCAAGGAGACTTGCTGCTTATTCACGACGACCACGACGATACCTGCGTGCCGCAACACACACTGTCGTTTATCAAGGCTTGTGTGGATGCACGTACTTATCCCGACCTCTTTATCTATCCGGGACATAAGCATAATGTCAGCGGACGCGACCGCGTGCACTTACACGAAAAGATTACGCGCTACTTCGACGACAATCTATAGCGAAACAATCATTCCGACAAATAATCGAGTAGGAGGGGTGGGATAGATTCCCGTTCCTCCTATTTTTTTGATAGCTTCGGGGGAGACAGCCGATTTACCATGCTCATTTATGGCTCAAAAACAAGCACTGATTTTAGAAGCTGTTTTGATTTTATTGAAATAGTTTTTTATTACTCTTTCTTTGAGCCTCTTTTCGGTCTTATCTTCCTCTTTTAGTCGTCAGATAGCTCGCTATCTTCCTCCTAAAACAGAAAGATAATCCTCGAAAATAGCTCTCAAATCAAGAGCACTAAAATCAAAACAGCTTCTAATCGGTGTA
>JAISHU010000126.1 GCA_031262385.1 Mediterranea sp. (in: CFB group bacteria) | reverse complement strand
TTTGATATTGTGTCATAAATGAGCTGTCTATTCTATGGTTTTGCCCCAAAACTCCCTCCTTGTGAAATAGGTGAAACATCAAATCCCAACTCTCTGTGTATAGAGAAAACGGCGTGGTTTTATCTATGCGATGCGCGTTTGCGAGGCTAATTCGTGATTATTCAGTAACTTTGCCCCGTTTAGAAACTTAAAAACGGTTTCTTACTATTAACGTGTAACATCAAAAATGTCGAAGCAAACTTTATTAGGGGCCACGCTCGTGGAACTGCAACGGTTGGTTCAGCGGTTGGGTATGCCCGCCTTTTCAGCCAAACAGATCGCTTCGTGGCTGTACGATAAACAGGTGACAACCATAGACGAGATGACAAACCTCTCGCTGAAACATCGCAATCTGCTGAGCGAGGTAGCCGAAGTGGGGGCTGAGGCTCCGATAGAACGGATGCAGTCGGCGGACGGAACGGTGAAGTATCTCTACCGCATAGATAACTTGGGCTTTGTGGAAGCGGTTTTTATCCCCGACGAAGAACGAGGAACACTTTGTGTCTCTTCGCAAGTGGGATGCAAAATGAATTGCCGTTTTTGTATGACCGGCAAACAAGGCTTCCACGGCAACCTCACTGCCGGACAAATCCTAAACCAGATACAATCGCTTCCCGAATGCGACCGACTTACCAATGTAGTGTTTATGGGTATGGGCGAACCGCTGGATAATGTGGACGAAGTACTCAAAGCCATGGAGATTATGACAGCATCGTACGGCTATGGCTGGAGTCCCAAACGCATCACTCTTTCTACGTCGGGCTTGCGCAAAGGTCTTCGCCGCTTTCTCGAAGAGAGCGATTGTCATCTTGCCATCAGTCTGCATAGCCCTGTGCATCAGCAACGCATCGACTTGATGCCTGCCGAGAAAGCCTTTCCCATTGCCGAAATCGTAGAGCTGCTACGCGGTTACGACTTCAGTAAACAACGCCGTCTTTCGTTCGAGTATATTGTATTTAAAGGTGTCAACGACTCGTTGCTTTATGCCAAAGAGTTGCTGAAGTTGTTGCGCGGAGTAGATTGTCGGGTCAACCTGATTCGCTTTCATGCCATTCCGAACGTGACACTTGAGGGTGCCGACATGGAAACGATGATACATCTGCGCGATTACCTCACCACGCACGGACTGTTTACCACCATTCGCGCTTCGCGCGGCGAGGACATTTTGGCAGCCTGCGGCATGCTCTCTACCGCCAAGCAAGACGCGGATGAAGCCGGAAAAACAACGCCGCAAACAAGTGAAGTTGCGAAAGATTGATAAAATATTAACTTAACGTGCGTCACTATGACGCTTTCTTTGTAGCTTTGTGAAAATATTTAATAACTAATGATATGAAAAAGTACTTTTTTACGTTGAGTATGCTCGCAGTAGCATTGTTTTTTTCCGCATGTAAAAGCGGCGGGAAAAGTGCATTGGGACCGACTTCGAGCGGTCGTGCTTATGAATTATTGGTGGTTGTAGACCTTGGACTGTGGGAACGCCCCGCCGGAAGAGCTTTGTACGACGTACTGGACTCCGATGTACCGGGATTGCCGCAGTCGGAACGCTCGTTTAGAATTATGTACACGGCACCCGGTAATTTCGACTCAACACTGAAGATTATCCGCAACATCATCGTTGTTGATATTCAGGATATCTATTCGGCACCCAAGTTTAAGTACTCCAAAGATGTATATGCCTCTCCGCAAATGATTTTGAATATACAGGCACCCGACGAAGAGTCGTTTAAAAATTTTGTTACCGAAAACAAGCAAACCATCGTCGACTTCTTTACCCGCGCAGAGATGAACCGTCAGATAACTCAATTGGAAAAGAATCACAGCGACTACGTAGCCACCAAGGTGAAAAGCATGTTCGACTGCGATGTGTGGGTTCCCGCCGAACTGGCATCAACCAAAGAGGGCAAAGACTTCTTCTGGGTAGGCACCAATGCGGCAACGGGTGACCAAAACTTCGTCATCTATTCCTTCCCTTATACCGACAAGAATACGTTTACCAAAGCATACTTTGTGCACAAACGCGACTCGGTGATGAAGATTAACATTCCGGGAGCGAGCGAAGGCAGCTACATGGCGACCGACACGCTGCTAACCGACGTGAAACCCATTACCGTGCAGGGCGAATATGCATTGGAAGCACGCGGCTTATGGCGTGTGAAAGGCGACTTTATGGGTGGTCCGTATGTGTCGCACATGCGCGTTGACCAAGCCAACGGACGCGTGATAGTGGCGGAGATATTTATCTATTCGCCCGATAAACTGAAACGCAACTTGGTACGTGGCATGGAAGCAGTACTCTATACCTTAAAGCTGCCCGGCGACAAACAGAGCGCGGAAATACCGGTTGGCATGACTAAAGAAACTAATGAATAACAAACATAATGGAAGATAACAGAATAAGAGTGGGTATCACCCAAGGGGATATCAACGGGGTTGGCTATGAGGTAATCCTGAAAACATTTGCCGACCCCGCCATGTTGGAATTGTGCATACCTATTATATATGGTTCGCCCAAAGTGGCAGCTTATCACCGCAAGTCGCTCGACCTGCCTACCAATTTCAGTATTGTAAACTCGGCGTCCGAAGCATCGTACAATCGCCTGAGCGTGGTAAACTGCACGGACGACGAGGTGAAAGTGGAGTTCTCTAAGACCGACCCCGAAGCCGGCAAAGCTGCACTCGGTGCACTCGAACGTGCCTTTGTGGAGTACAAAGCCGGTCTGATAGATGTACTGGTAACGGCACCTATCAACAAGAAATCCATTCAGTCGGAAGCATTTAAATTCCCCGGTCATACCGAATATATCGAGGCTAAACTGGGCGGAGGTGCCAACGCACTGATGATTTTGATGAAAGACGATTTGCGTATGGCACTGGTTACCGGACACATCCCCGTGAGCCAAATAGCATCCACACTGACGAAAGAACTGATTGAGGAGAAACTCACCATATTTAATCAGGCACTGAAACGCGATTTCGCTATCGGCGCACCGCGCATTGCCGTGCTTGCACTCAATCCGCATGCCGGAGACGACGGTCTGCTGGGCAACGAAGAGAAAGAGATTATCATCCCTGCCATAAACGAGATGTCGGCACAAGGCATCTTGTGTTACGGTCCCTATCCTGCCGACGGATTCATGGGGTCGGGACACTACGTGCACTTCGACGGCATCTTGGCTATGTATCACGACCAAGGATTGGCACCGTTTAAAACGTTGGCTATGGACGACGGAGTGAACTATACTGCCGGATTACCTGTTATCCGCACCTCACCGGCGCACGGCACCGCTTACGACATTGCCGGTAAGGGTATGGCTTCGGAAGAGTCGTTTCGACAAGCAGTCTACACGGCTATGGACGTATATCGCAACCGCCGCTTCGATGCGGAAGCCCGCGTGAATCCGCTGCGTAAACAGTATTACGAGAAGCGCGACGATAGCGACAAACTGAAGCTGGACAGCACTGAAGAGGAGACTACATTATAAGAATGACAAAAACAGATATACAACAAGTTAAGTTACGCTTTGGCATCATAGGCAACAACGACGTGTTGATGCGTGCCATTGATGTCGCCATTCAAGTGGCACCTACCGATTTGTCGGTGCTGATTACCGGTGAAAGCGGCGTGGGAAAGGAGAGCTTCCCGCAAATCATTCACCAATACAGTCATCGCAAGCACGGACAATATATCGCAGTGAACTGCGGCGCTATCCCCGAAGGCACTATCGACTCCGAACTGTTCGGACACGAAAAGGGGGCATTCACCGGTGCCATAGGCGAACGAAAAGGCTATTTCGGCGAAGCCGACGGAGGTACAATCTTTTTGGACGAAGTGGGCGAACTGCCGTTGGCTACCCAAGCACGCCTGTTGCGCGTATTGGAGAGCGGCGAGTTTATAAAGGTGGGTTCGTCAAAAGTGCAAAAGACAGACGTGCGCATTGTGGCGGCTACCAACGTAAACCTGATGCAGGCAATTGCCAACGGTCGGTTTAGGGAAGACTTGTATTATCGACTCAACACCGTACCCATTCAAGTACCCCCGCTACGCGAACGCGGAAACGATGTGGTGCTGCTGTTTCGCAAGTTTGCCTCGGACTTTGCCGAGAAGTATCGCATGCCGGCGATACAACTGTCGGAAGATGCCAAACAGATGCTGCTGACCTACCATTGGCCGGGCAACATTCGTCAACTGAAGAACATCACCGAACAGATTTCTATCATCGAAACCAACAGGGATATCAATGCCGAGATATTGAGAAGCTATCTGCCTGCGCAAGACAATGCACAACGATTGCCTGCCCTGTTTGGCGTGAAAGAGGGGAAGAGCTTCGAAAGCGAACGCGAGATATTGTATCAGGTGCTCTTTGACATGCGGCAGGATGTAACCGAACTGAAGAAATTGGTGCACGGCATCATGAACGAACAGGGCAAGAACGTCACTACCATTATCTCGCCTCCGGTACAGATGAAGCAGCCGGCGCACCCTGTGGACGACATACAAGATACCGAAGAGTATGTCGAAGAGTCGCTTTCGTTGGATGAACTGGCGAAAGAGATGATACGCAAGGCATTGGAAAAACATCACGGCAAACGGAAAGAAGCCGCACAAGACCTTAATATTTCCGAACGTACATTGTATCGAAAAATCAAAGAATATGGGTTGGAATAAAAATAAAGCAACCGTATTGGCAGTACTGACGGTGGTGCTGCTGTTGTGTAACTCGTGCAGCGTATCTATGGGATTCGCTCCTATCAGTTCCATCGACTACAACAAGGTGAAAACCATCTCTATCGTGGAGTTTCCCAACCGTGCGGACTATGTGTATGCACCAATGGCTACACAATTCAATCAGGCGTTGAAAGACTTGTTTACCCGACAGACGCGCTTGCGGCTGGTGGATAGCGGAGGCGATCTGGAGATTGACGGCGAAATTACCGGTTACAACCAGTACAACGAATCGGTGGATGCCAGCGGCTATGCATCGAAAGTAAAGGTGACAATGACGATCAGCGTCAGCTATATCAACAACACCAATCACAGCGAGGACTTCGAGAACAAGCAGTTCAGCGCTTCGCAAAACTACGAACTGCCCAATCTGCTCACCGACGTACAAGACGACTTGATTACGAAAATGGTGAAAGACCTTACCGAACAAATCTTTAACTCAACCGTAGCAAACTGGTAATAACGTATGACGGCAACCTCCTTGCAACAATGGATAGAGCATCCCGAACAATTGAATAGAGATACGCTGTACGAGCTACGTATGCTACTGGCGCGCTACCCCTATTTCCAGACACTCCGTCTGCTCTACTTGAAGAATTTGTATTTGTTGCACGACAGTAACTTCGGTGCCGAACTGCATAAATCGGTACTCTATGTGTCGGATCGGCGTATGTTGTTTTATCTGATTGAGGGCGAGAAGTATATTCTTCGTCCGCTGTCGACGGATGCTACCGAAACCGAATGGGTGGACGAACCCGGCGTAGATCGTACCATGTCGTTGATTGATGCTTTTCTGGCATCGGCTCCCCAAGAACCGCAAGTCCAACCCGACTATGTAATGGATTATACAGCCTATCTGCTGGAAGATAACCTCGTTCCGGAGAGCGAAGTGCCGCTAAAAGGACAAGAGTTGATAGACGATTTTATGGACAAAGAAGCCAAAGGAGATACTCTTAATCTAAAGGGGAATCAGGATGAATACGTTGAAGAAGAGGTTGTTATGGAAGATTCGGACGACGACTGCTTCACCGAAACACTGGCTAAAATATACATTAAA
>JAISHU010000093.1 GCA_031262385.1 Mediterranea sp. (in: CFB group bacteria) | reverse complement strand
CGATTTATATGTATTGGATATAATTAATTCTGAACCATGTGATAAATTTACTCCCGCTCCTGGGGTGATACTTGACCCAGAACGTCCTCATTTAGTAATGTGGAGCTACTTTGGTTATTCTTATTTTGCGAATGCTTATTCCTTATCTATGGATAGATGTCCCGGACAAAAGCTCATTACTTACAAGTTGAAGTGCCCTTATGTATTTGGAGATGAAGAGATACATGAGCTTGTTACCTATTGGGAAATTCTTAAAAAAGAAGAGAAGTGGGATGATGCAGCTGCAAAATGTATTCTCATAGAGTTTGAGGGCAAAGAGATAATCCCAATGCAGATGAACGATAGCTATTATAAGAGCGGCGGACATTCTCTGGCTACCATCAACATTCAAGATTAGATTTTTACATAGGTAATCAGTAAACATTATGAATAAGATAAAAACATTCGCCATACTATCCTTACTATCAATATCTGTATCATCTTGTGATCTTATATTTGGTGGTCATGAGCCGGAGTATTATATGTACAAACTTGCCTTGAATTTCCAAAATACTTCCGGTAAAGATTTGGTTAAGGGTATAACATTGGATGGGTATTCTCAAGAGTTACCTATGGAAGATGCTGTGTCGGGTGTAGTAAGTCACGATGAATTTACACTGAACATTAACCCTAATCCTTGTGACTTTCCTAAGAAGAATAATACCATACCTGATCCTCCAAAACCTCGCTACTTGAATATGGAAATGTATGATGATGGTTATCGTTATGTAATGCACTTTGTCAGTCGGTCAATGGAGTATTGTTCCGGAGAGAAAATACTCACTTATGAACTAAAGTGTCCGTACATCTTTGGGGATAAAGAGGTGCACAAAGTGGTTACCTATTGGAATATCCTCAAGAAGAAATATTGGTGGGGTAAGAATGCAGAATGTTACCTCATAGAGTTTGAAGGTAAAGAGATAACTCCCATTCACTATGAAACATCGACGAGTGGCGAGCGAACTTATGCCGGAATCATCACACTTGATAAAGATTAGATAAATCCTCACCACCTTATTATATATATAGAAAGGGCGACTCCGTGTGGAATCGCCCTTTCTATGACTTCGTATCAGCATACTTTCGTTATTCCTCTCCGTCGCCGGCAATCTCTTGCAAGTCCCGCAGCGTAAAGTTGCCCAGCAGTTCCATGATGATGTACGACGATTTATCGTCATCTACCACCATAAGCAGGTCGTTGATGTGTTCGCCGTTCATCTTACCGTAGAAGGTGATGCGGTTTTTGCCTTCGCGTACGCGCATCAGTTCTTGGTGATTTTTGTCTATCAGTGCGGCGAACTCTGTTTTGAGTTGCGGTACGAGCGACTTTTTCTCGGTGATGAGCATGTTGAGCGATTCTATTTTGCCTTTCATATTGTTGAAGCTTAAGCCGAAGTCTATCATGGTGGGCATAATGTTGAACATCGCTTTGGAGATATAAATGGTGGTTACACCGTCAGTTTCGGCATATTTGTCGAACAGGCTTTGATGCGATTGTGCCATAATGGGTTGGGTGCACGCCATACAAAGCATTGCTATGAGTATCAGTTTTGCTTTCATTGTTCCGAATGTTTAATAATTATTTTTAGTTGGTTGGTTAGGGTGGCTCCGACCTTATCCATGTCGTGTCCGGCTTCAGCCACCGGTTTCAGTCCTTTGTTGAGTTGCGTAGAGAGTAGCATCAGTGCATTTTGTGCCACCAATGCGGCTTCTTGCGGATTGGTAAAGGTGTCTTTGCGCTGCGGTGTGGGAGGGTAGAAGGTCAGTGCCGTGTATAGTCCCGCGCAAATCAGCAGCGAGGCGGCAATACCCACAAGGCGTAGATTCATCTTTCGGCGACGGATGCTTAGTTTCGTCTGTGGCTTCTGCTCGCCGGACTGTTCGGTAGGTTGTTCGGCGGCAAGTCGTTGAAGATGCAACAACAGACGGTCGGGCAATCCTTCCGGTAGTTTGCGTTCGCTTTCGAGTGC
This sequence comes from Mediterranea sp. (in: CFB group bacteria), assembly GCA_031262385.1. GTDB lineage: Bacteria > Bacteroidota > Bacteroidia > Bacteroidales > Bacteroidaceae > Bacteroides. The sequence goes on along the minus strand of JAISHU010000093.1, from coordinate 3,703 downwards.
TTGGCGAACCAGTTCGTCTATTTCTTGTTCGTTCATATACGGGAGTGTTTATAAAACTTTTCTTTGATGCTTCGTCGGGCACGCAGCAACAGGGTGCGTACGTTGGTTTCACTGTATCCGGTAAGTGCGGCAATCTCTTCGGTAGAGCAGTCGCTCACGCTTCGCAGTTTGAGTACGGTTCGCTGTGCTTCGGGCAATGTTTCGATGAGTTGGCGCACCCTGAGCAGTTCGTCGGCAGTTTCCAGCAGATGCTCGGTGTTGTCGGCGTTCGGCAGGGTAACCGTTTCTATCGGAACATGTTCTTGTTGTCGACCGCGGGGGGAGCGCAAGAAGTCTATGCACATATGTTTCAGCAGCGTCACGGCGAAAGCTTCGGGATTGTCTACTTCATCCAGCGTGTCGCGTTTGCTCCACAGTTTGGTATATAGCTCTTGCAGCACGTCTTCGGCATCGGCTTCGTTGCCAATCAACACGAATGCTATACGATAGAGCTTGGGGTGAAAGCCCCAAAAGCGCTGTTTAAAGAGTTCCGCATTCACCCGTTTCCGTATTCGTGGGTTACATCTTCAAACTTACTGGGGTCGATTTTGCCTTTTAGCCGTATCAATGCACCCGACGGGTCGAGGGTAATTACAATCAGCTCGCTGATGTAATTGTCTTTAATCTTCGTCAGGATGCGTACATGCTGTCCGTTGTCGTTGACGCGCATCAAGATGTCGTAGCTACTGTCTTTCAGCACTTTTACGGCGTTTGTGAGTTTCTTTTTAGTCTCTCTGCTGCAACTGTCGAAGCTATATACCTCCACGCTTTTCACCCCCATGGTTTTGGTGAAGATACTTGCCAATCCCATGGCGAATTTTCCCAGCTTGACCGTTTCGATGTTGGGAGCTTTCGAAAACTCGCTGAACAGTTGCTCCACCGTGTAGCTCTTCTGACAATAGCCCTGCTGCACGGTGAGCAGCAGGAGGAGCAATAATAAATACTTTTTCATACGTTGTCAAATTTAAAATGGTATTACGGAAAGAACGTTTGGTGCGCACTTTGAAACGCTCTTCTGTATATAAGACGAGAAGAGTGTCCGCTGTGTTGCAGAAAAAAGAAAGTTTTTTTTCTTTTCTTTATTTAAACGGTTCAAACCGGAAACCGCCATCTTTCGCCACAATGCGTCCCATGCCCGGCGAGGCAATGTGCATGCCGGCTACGGCGATGTTGTGGCGTGCCACATATTCCAGAATGTGGCGGCGTGTGCGTGCTGCCTCGGCAGGGTCGCTGTCGTAACGCACCGACACTTCGGGGAAAGGCATCTGTATCGCCATGGCGTGTGCCAAGTCGCCCCAAATCAACAGTTGCTCGCCTTCGGAACGCAGCAAACAAGCGATGTGACCGGGGGTGTGACCGTAGGCGGCAATATAGAAGATGCCGTCGCCTTTCTCCAAGTTGTCTAACTGTCCGGGCGATTGCAGCACCACATTACTATATTTTATATAGGCATCAAGGGCATCCACCGCTCCCTTGTTTTTCTGTTCGTCCACCCAATACTGCTTTTCGACAGGCGAAAGTATCAGCGTAGCTTTGGGAAACGCCGGTCGTCCTTCGCGGAGCATGCCGCCGATGTGGTCGCCGTGCATGTGCGTGATAACCAGCGTACCAATTTCTTCGGGCTTTACGCCGGCGGAGGCAAGATTCTGCGTTAGGTTTCGTCCGAACCCGGTGTCGAACAGAATGTTTCCTTGCGGAGACTTTACCAGAAAAGCATTTACGGCGTTGGGATAAGAACCTTCGGGAATGGCTTGCTGCACCATTTCGGGTGTAGCGCCAACCAAAATAGAGGCATTGCCCGTACCTTGGTTTTCGGGCAACAAAACAACTTCGTATTTACCCACTTTGTGCGTGGGTAGGGCAGTGGAAGCAGCTTCTTGTGCACTTCCTGCCAGTGGCGCAACGGCCAGCAAAAGGAGGATACTCTTTTTCATACTCATAGATTTGTGCGTAAAGGTAGTAACTATTTTGACCGGATGTTTACACTGTGTTAAATAAAATGCTACATTTGCGCCTTCATTAGTTAAAAAGAATAGTATTATGCCTGTAATATCCCTACGCGGCGAAGAGATGCCGGCATCTCCTATCCGCAAACTGGCTCCTCTTGCTGATGCCGCCAAAGCACGCGGCACACATGTATTTCACCTCAATATAGGTCAGCCCGACCTTCCTACGCCGCAAGTGGCACTCGATGCTATCCGAAGTATCGACCGCAAAGTGTTGGAATACAGTCCCAGTGCAGGCAACCGCAGTTACCGCGAAAAGCTGGTGGATTACTATAAAAAGTTTAACATCAATCTGACGGCAGACGACATCATTATTACCTCCGGAGGTTCCGAGGCGGTGCTGTTTTCGTTTCTCGCCTGTCTCAATCCCGGTGACGAAATCATCGTTCCCGAACCGGCGTATGCCAACTACATGGCGTTTGCCATATCGGCAGGTGCAGTGATTCGTACCATTACAACCACGATAGAAGAGGGTTTCTCGCTTCCCAAAGTAGAGAAGTTCGAAGAGCTTATCAACGAGCGTACGCGCGCCATTCTTATCTGTAACCCCAATAATCCCACGGGCTACTTGTACTCGCGCCGCGAAATGAATCAGATACGCGACTTGGTGAAAAAATACGACTTAGTCCTCTTCTCGGACGAAGTGTATCGCGAATTTATCTACACCGGATCGCCCTATATCTCGGCATGCCATCTCGAAGGCATCGAACAAAACGTGGTGCTGATAGACTCGGTGTCCAAGCGTTATTCGGAGTGCGGCATACGCATCGGCGCACTGATTACCAAGAACAAAGAGATACGCAGCGCCGTGATGAAGTTTTGTCAGGCGCGCCTCAGTCCGCCGCTCATCGGACAGATAGCTGCCGAAGCGTCGCTCGATGCAGGCGAAGAATACATGCGCGAGGTGTACGACGAATATGTGGAGCGCCGCAAATGTCTGATTGACGGACTCAACCGTATTCCCGGCGTATATTCGCCCATTCCCATGGGTGCTTTCTACACGGTGGCGAGTTTGCCGGTAGACGATTCCGACAAATTCTGCGCATGGTGTTTGTCCGATTTCTCGTACGAAGGACAAACCGTCTTTATGGCACCCGCTTCGGGCTTTTACACCACACCCGACGCCGGACGCAACGAAGTGCGCATCGCCTATGTACTGAAGAAAGACGATTTGAACCGCGCACTCTTCGTATTGGAGAAGGCGTTGGAAAGCTACCCGGGTAGGGTAAACGCATGAGCTTCGCCACCTTTATAGCCAAACGACTTTATCGCGACACCGAAGGCGGAAAGCAGGTTTCGCGCCCCGCTATACTCATAGCACTGACGGGCATTGCCATTGGTTTGGCGGTGATGATTATTACCGTTTCCATCGTAGTGGGCTTCAAGCGCGAGGTGCGCGACAAAGTGGTGGGGTTTGGTTCGCATATTCAAATTAGTAACGTCAATGCCACGCGCTCGTACGATAGTCGTCCGGTGCAGGTGAGTGATAGTTTGCTTACCGCTTTGTCGCACTACCCCGAAGTGAGCCACGTGCAACGCTTCTCTACCAAGTTGGGTATGATAAAAACCGCCACCGACTTTCAGGGCATTGTGCTGAAAGGGGTGGGGCAGGAGTTCGATCCCACTTTCTTCCGGCAACATTTGGTAGAGGGCGAAAT
>JAISHU010000091.1 GCA_031262385.1 Mediterranea sp. (in: CFB group bacteria) | reverse complement strand
CATGCCCCTCTTGTCTTTGCGGTAGAGCGGACGGATAAGCGGATGCAGGTAATAACCGGCATGTGCACTTAATATCCCTACCCCCGAACCTACCAACACATCGCTTACCCAATGGCGACCGTTGTATATGCGTGCAACGCCTATGGCAGAAGCAAGCGAGTAGCCTGCGACTCCCGCCCACGTACCGTACTCCAAACGCAGTAGTTCGGCACCCATAAAGGCGGTGGCAGTGTGCCCTGAGGGGAAAGAGTTGCGACTGCCTCTACCCGGACGTTGCACCCGTGTGGTATATTTAACGGTATTAACCATGATGCCCATCATCAGATACGAAGTGGTTGTGATAACGGCGCGGTCTAAATAATCGTGTTTGGCACGTGCACCCGTAAGACTTAATCCGAAAACCGACACCGTAGGCAGGTATTGCAGATAGTCGTCGGCACGAATGGGGCGTTTCTTGTGTTCGATAGCTCTTCGAACTCTCCGGTTGATTTTTTTGCCGAAGCCCGAACCGGAGGCAACACTGCCCACAACAATTGCCGAGGCGGGATATATCAACGATTCAAGTGGATAGTGTATAGGCACTTTGTGAGAGGAAACCGTGCAACGGAGAGAGTCTGAGGGTTTGTTAGGAGAGATGGCATGCAGGGGCAGCACTACTATGCAGCCCATTAAGAGAGAGAGGTACTTTATCATTTTCGCGGTTAGAATGAGGCGGCAAAAGTAGAAGAAACAACTGTAAGCACAAAAAAAGCGGCAAGTAATTGCCGCTTTTTTTGTTTCTAAATAGATAATAGCTTGTAATAAAGCTCTATCGCTTCGCGAATTTCTTGCACGACGATGTATTCGTCTGCCGTATGCGAACGGCTGCTCTTGCCCGGTCCTATCTTCATCGAGGGGAACGGCATCAGGGCTTGGTCGGACAAGGTAGGCGAGCCGAACGGCGTACGTCTCAAGGCTACGGCGCGACGTACCAGCGGATGTGTAAGTTCGACGGACGACGAACCCAAACGGAACGAACGCGCCTGTACGTTGGACGATACATGCCTGCAAATCTCGTCGAACAACTCTTCGTTGCTATAACATTCGTTGCTGCGCACGTCCACCACAAACGTACAACGGTCGGGTATCACATTGTGCTGCGTGCCGGCGGCGATTTGTGTCACGCTCATTTTCACCTCGCCCAGCAGTGGCGAAACCTTTTCGAAACGATAGTCGCGAAACCATGCGATGTCGTCCAGTGCTTTGTAGATAGCATTTATCCCTTCGTTTCGTGCGGCATGTCCCGCTTTACCCGAGGCGGTGACGTCGAGCACCATTAAGCCTTTTTCGGCAACGGCAGGTTGCATTTCGGTCGGTTCGCCCACAATGGCAAAGTTCACGGGCGGCAACGACGACAGCACGCTTTCGATGCCGCCGCTACCGGATATTTCTTCTTCGCACGAAGCCAGAAAGAGAAGGTTGTAGGGCAAGGTGATGCGACACAGCTTTAAGAACACATGCAGCAAACTCACCAAACTGGCACCGGCATCGTTGCTGCCCAGTCCGTAAAGCTTGCCGTTCTCTTCGAGAGGGAAGAAAGGGTCGCGCCGCCAGTTTGCCACCGGTTTTACGGTGTCGATGTGCGAATTGAGCAACAGTGTGGGCTTGTCTGTGCTAAACATGGGACTGAGGCACCACACATTGTTGCCTTTGCGCCCCGTATCCATGCCTTGCATCTCGATGTAACGCTGCAAGAAGTCGGCGGCTTTATCTTCTTCCTTGCTGACGGAAGGAATCGCAATCAGTTCTCGGAGAAGACCAACGGCTTCGTCGGCAAGCATAGCAAAATCTTTTTCCATATGGTGAAACTATTTTGGCGACAAAGATACAAGTTTACGGCGCTACTCCTCGTATCCTTTTTGAGTAAACGTTACAATCGACAGAATGTCTTCGTCAAACATCTCGTTGGCTACATCCCACAAGGCTTCGGGAGTAAGTGCTTCGATGCGGGCGAAAATCTCTTCGCGGCTGTCGTAACGGTTGTAGTGCAGATAGTTCTTTGCCATAGACAACGCCATGTTTTCGTTATTGTCCGAAGCCACTCCTATCTGTCCGATGAGTTGCTTCTTCGCAGCAGTCAATTGCAGCTTGGTGAGCTTATTCTCGCGCATTCGGCGCAGCTCTTTCATCACCCATCGCATGCAAGCCTCTTCGTTGATAGGGTCGCAGCCGTAGTAGATGTTGAACACACCCGTGTCGGTGTACGAAGTCAGATTAGACTCCACGGTATAAACCAGTCCGCGCCGCTCGCGCAACGCTATATTCAACCGGCTGTTCATGCCCGGTCCGCCCAATATATTATTCAGCAGATAAAGCGCCGTGCGGCGTTCGTCTGTGGCTGCATAACTCGGTCGGCCTATCATCGTGTGTATTTGATTCGTTTCTCTGGGGAAAGATACATAAAGCGATTCCTCAAGAGGCGGCGGAGGCGTGCGATGACTCTCGGTGGTGGAGTGGGAAAGGTTGAACGACAAATCAGAAAGGGTACGAACCACCCTTTTGAAGGGAATGTTACCCCGAACAAAAAACACCATGTTGGAAGCGGTGTAATAGCGTTGGGCAAAAAAGAAGAGATCCGAGCTATTAAGCCGGTACAACTGGTCGGTATTGCCCAAAATGTTGTGTCCCAACTGATGCCCGCAAAACAGCACGTCTTCGAAGTCGTCGTAGATAAGCTCGGAGGGCGTATCTGCATACGACCGAATTTCGTCGACAATCACCCCCACTTCCTTATGCAATTCGGTTGCCGGAAAGGACGAGTGAAACACAATGTCGTAAAGCAACTCCGCCGCCCTTGCAAAATGCTCGGAAAGAAAAGCCGAGTAAACCATTGTCTCTTCTTTGGTGGTATAAGCGTTCAACTCACCACCTACGGCTTCCATTCGATTCAAGATGTGCCAAGCACGTCTGTTGTGGGTCCCTTTAAAAAGCATGTGTTCTATTAAGTGTACCATGCCCTGTTTGTCGGAATCTTCGTCGCGCGAACCTACATTAATGGCAAAGCCGCAATAGCACACCGGCGACGCCGACAATTGATGAATAATGCGCAACCCGTTGGGTAGCGTAAATGTATTATAACTTTTCATGCCGCAAAGGTATAGGTTAAATGAAGAATGTGTACTCCCAAAGTCCTATTTTGTAAGAAAAAGAGGGTGCTAAAGTCGATGATACCACAAGGAAATGAGGGAGAAAGAAGAGAATATGGAATAAATTACAGATATTTGCAACCTATAAGCGAAACATGATGAATAAAGAAATTCAAGAACTCCTCCAAAAAGAGGCACAAGCAGTGCTCAATATTCCCGTTACCAACTCGTATGAACGGGCAGTCGAACTCATCGTAGAACAAGTACACCGCAAGAATGGCAAATTAGTGACTTCGGGCATGGGAAAAGCCGGACAGATTGCCATGAACATAGCGACCACTTTCTGCTCCACAGGCATACCCGCCGTATTTCTACACCCCAGCGAAGCGCAACACGGCGACTTGGGCATCCTCCAAGACAACGACCTGTTGCTGCTTATCTCCAACTCAGGCAAGACGCGCGAGATTGTGGAGCTTACGCAACTGGTGCGCAGCCTCAATCCCGAACTAAAGTTTATTGTGATTACCGGCAACCCCGAAAGTCCGCTGGCACACGAATCGGACGTATGCCTCAGCACAGGCAGTCCCAAAGAGGTGTGCGTGCTGGGCATGACTCCCACCACATCAACCACCGTAATGACGGTTATCGGTGATATCTTGGTGGTGCAGGTAATGAAGCAAACCGGTTTTACTATCGGCGATTACTCCAAACGTCACCACGGTGGTTATCTGGGGGAGAAGTCGCGCAGGCTTTGCGAGAAGTAAGGGGAAGAGGATAGCCGATTCATAACTTAAATCTTGCTATGCCTTTATTACCTATACAATACGCCACGTTATTCCGGGTTGCGATGGATGAATGGAAATCGGGCGGTAAACGATAAATACGATTTAAAATAATATCCTCCTCAAGCGAAAAATAGAGTATTCTATCAGCAATTAACACATAGAGACGGTTGCCATCCATACATGCGTCACGTACGATTGATTTAAAATAAGTAGGTGTATTAGGAAAGTCTCTATCATACATAGCATCCACAAAAGGAATTTTGGAGTAATCGCACTCGGTGAGCAGGCTTCCATTTGGTGAGTAGGCTTTTATGATGGGGGCTACTGCATTCACCTGCCAGATAACAGAGTTATCGAGCAATATATCAGACCCGCCGACGTTTTCATTACCTTCACCTCCTCCGAAACGGGTCACAACATCTCCATTCTCATTGAAAGCTACGATTGAATTGTCTGCTCCTGTCGACATATAAAATAGAGAGTTTTTAAACGCAAATCTTTGTGTTATACTAAAAGGTATGGAAGTTGGGAGTTTTATCTTTTTTACATATTTATTGCCCGATGAATAGGCTATAAGAGCGCGATTACCGTCATCCAATATATAGAAAACAGAATCTTTCTTATGGAAATCAAGTAAACCTATTAGCTCTTCCGGACCTTGTCCATATTGTCCCAAACACTCTTTAAAGTAGAGAAGCGTATCCAGTACAACCAAATTATGTGTCATATAGTCGGCAAAGTAAAGACCTTCCGAATCGCAACGCAACTTAGTCATACTATGACTAAAGACACTTCCGTCACTTAATTCGGTGATGATAGTATCGGCAACAAGAACTTGTTCCGGTTTATCCCACGAACGGTTGTGGCACGCTGATAAGGATAAAAAGATACTGACGAATAAAAACAATTGCTTCATGTTACTAAAATTTATAAGTTATAAACGAAAAGACTACGCTTTCAATTAAAAGCGCGCAAAGATATACGAGTAATTCAATGATTGGAAGAGGTAGAGTTGAGCTTAAATCGATAAACAATCAAGGAGTTGTCTTCCTCTTCCATTTTAGGAATAATGTATGAATAATAATAAGGAGCAATATAACCCATAACACGCAAACCTTTGGGTACTTCGATGTCTTCAATGAGAGTATTGTCTTTATATATTTGCATTCCATCACGCGAATCGTTTTTTTGATAAGAACGGAATAGGGTTTTGGTTTCATTGACATACTCAATCCAATAATAATAACCTTTATTAGTACGTTCGCTTCTGTAATTCTTCCTACTTTCTTGAGGCGAAGAAATCGCCAGATAATCTGTATTCATTTCTTGTCCTTGATAGCCAAATGTAGCAATTGGTTTATAATCGTGGTCGTAAACATAAATAAGAGAGTCCGTATCATAATTGACGTAGAAATTACCTTGGTTATCAATATCAAAAGATGTTCCGGAAAGAATTACATGTTTTGAGGGGTCTTTCATATAGCTATCCGGATATCCTGCTGCTAATAACCGGCCGCTTGTTTGCTTCTTTACATTCACCTCTCTTATATGGCGGGACTGTTCCAAGAATCCTCTGGGATTAGCCAAAATATTGAAATCAGGGTGTTCTGCATAAATGTTGAAATAAACAGACTTATCAAAAACTCTAAAAACCATATCGTCGTACTGATTGGTATAAATAAAAGGACTTAAATAGCTTAGCTCTGCATCTTTTGTTGGTGCATGCTTCAATATAAAGGATTTATTTAATTTGATCTCTTTCAAATCATATAAGTAAAAATCTAAATTATATCCGAACAAGAGCAATTGGTTATCTTCTGTTTTTGATGCCGCGGCGATACGTCCTATCTGTGTTTCGTGCGGTCCGCCGCCTTGCCCTAATTTGGTTGACAGAAACTTCCCTTCTTCATTAAAAAAAGACAATGTGCAAAAATGTTTATCTACGAAAACAAGTCTATCCGAAAAGATAAAAGAGTCTCCAAAAGAAGACGTATTAATAGAATCTAACCGTATCGTATCTATTTCTATGCCTCTATTGCCCGGTTGAATGCTATTGCTTACAGGCGCTGCAATAAACTCCGTACGATTATTAGGTTGGCATGACATGATTAATAGTACGTACGAACAAAGCAAAGTAGCTAAAAGTATGCGTTTAATGGCTGTGGCAGGCACAGCGCAAGCTAAAACTGTTTTTCTCATTCTGATATAAATTTAAAATTACCTCAACATTGACGGCGCTGCAAAGGTATAGGTAAATATGTTTACTTTGTGAATGATTTTGCCACATTTTTTTGGCAAAAGTGTTTCATAGACAAATATTATTTTTCCCCATACAACCTATCCACCACCAGTGCTATCGCTCCGTCGCCCGTGACGTTGCAAGCCGTGCCGAAGCTATCCATGGCGATGTACAGGGCTATCATCAGTGCTTGTGTGGCTTCGTCGAAGCCAAGTACCGACTGCAACACACCCAGCGATGCCATAATAGCACCGCCCGGAACACCCGGAGCGGCTACCATAGTGATGCCCAGCAGGAAGATAAAACCAGAAAAGAGGGAGAGGTCGTAGTGCATGCCTTGCATAATCATCAGCGCCAAGGCACACGCCACTATCTTGAGGGTGCTGCCCGACAGGTGTATGGTGGCGCACAGCGGGATGACAAAGCCGCCTATCTTTTCGGAAACGCCGTTCTTGATGGCTTGTGCCAACGTAACGGGAATGGTGGCTGCCGAAGATTGTGTGCCCAGTGCGGTGAAGTAGGCAGGCATCATGGTAAGCAACAGCTTCAACGGATTGCGCCGCACGATGATTCCGGCAAGGGTGTATTGCAGCAGCAACACAAAGATGTGGATGCCGAAGATTACGGCTATGATGCTGATAAACACCACCAATATGGAGTAAACTTGTCCCGATTGTGTCATGCCGAGGAAGATGCCGAAGATGTAGAGCGGTAGTACGGGGATGATAACCTTGACAATCACTCCCGAAATGATGTCGCGAAAGTCGCGCGCCGCCTCCTTTAAGGTGGTGTTTTGCAGCGAGGCAAGTCCCAAGCCCAACACAAAAGCCAGTACCAGTGCCGTCATGACATTCATCAGCGGCGGAATGCTGATCGTAAAGAAGGGTTGTAATCCCGCGCCTTGTTCGGCGGCATCGAGCGATACGCTTGTGTCAATCAGCGACGGAAAGAGTGCTGCGCCGGTGAAGTAAGAGATGTAGCCCGACAGTATCGTGGCACCGTAGGCTATCAGTACCGTGGTGAGCAGCAGTTTGCCCGCACGGTTGCCTATATCGGCAATGGCTACGGTGACCAATCCCAGTATGATAAGCGGAATGGCAAACCCCAGAAATTCGCTGAAAAGCGCGTTGAAGGTAACGAACAACCGCACCATGAAGGGCGGCAAGAAGCTACCGGCAACAATGCCCAATGCAATGGCGATGATAATGCGTGCCAGTAGTCCGATGTGTATTTTCTTTTTCATAATAACAGGTAGTAAGAGGTATTTATTAAAAGGATGATAAAACGAATGTGTCAGTTCAATCGGGGGTATTTGTTGTTGAAACGAATCCCGATGCCCAACATCAGGTAGTTGGGATTGTGAAAGTTCTTTAGGCTGTAACCGATGTGCAGATAGGTGCTGCGGGTGAGAGCCATTTTGAGGTAAAGCACTTGGTAAAGCCCGTTCATGTTGCGCCCGCTACGCAGGAAGTTGGTTCCCAAACCGGTGCCTATGGTGAAGTAGGGCATTACATACTCTCCACGTGCCGAAATACCCAAGCCCAACTGCTTGTAGAAGGCGGGCGAGCTAATAACCAAGTCGGACGGCTCGGTGCCAACAATGGCATCTTCGGCATAAATGTTGGTACTGCCGTCGTACACGCCGTCCAGCGAAAGGCCGGCTTTGAAGCGGTACGAGAAGTTGTACATCGGTGCAAAGTTAAAGCCAAACACCGCAAACGAGCCGGGCGCAGCCACTAAGCGGTTGTCCCATGGCACCCCTGCCCTACGCCACGAACCAAACAGGGTAAGGTCGTAGTTGATGTGTCGTTTGAATAGAGGGACTTCCTTTTCCGTAGCACTGCTCCCCCACTCTTCGTCGGTGCGGTTGAAGTTGTAGAGCACACCTACCTTCAATCCGGTGGTATTCAGCCCGGCGTTGGGGAACATGGTGTTTCCGTTGCTGAAGTGAGTGGCGCCGGCGCCTACCACCAAGTCAATCTGCGGGCGCACTTCCCAATGGAGTTGTATGCCGGCGTTGAGGTAAGCGTTGGCTTTGGAGCCGATGATTTTGTTGTTGAGGTTATCGGGGTCGTTATAGGGTTTCCAGCCCACGCCCACGCCGAAGTTCCATTCGTAATCCAGCGACAGATGGCGGCTGAAGCGTGCAATACGTCCGCCCTGAAAAAGGTAGAGTGTCCACGGTGCCCCTATCTCTTGTCGGTCTTCGAATTGCGAATAAGAGATGCCCACTCCTTGGTAGACTCCCTTGAAGATACGTTCGTATGGTGTCTCTTTCTTAAACTGAAACGCATACTTCAGGTGCACGGAATTGCCCCACTCCAATGCACCGCCTTTCCGGTTGATACCCCGCAGGAAGGGTGAGGTTTGAAAGATGTATTCGGGACGATATTCCACTCCAATCTTGTGCAGCACGCCCTGTTGGGCAAAAGTCGCACAGAAAGAGAGAAGCACAAATGCGGCGAGCATTGCGCTTCTGAAAAGGTATCGATTGAGGCGATAGGGAGTAGACACGTTGTCGGGATTGATTTACTATCCCAACAACTCTTTTACTTTGGCAGAAATGGCACGACCTTCGGCAAGTCCGGCAAGCTTTTTAGAGGCTACGCCCATTACCTTGCCCATGTCTTTTCCGTCCACGGCGCCTGTTTCGGCAATAATTTCCTTCAAGGCAGCCTCCAGCTCTTCGGGCGACATCTGTTTGGGCAGATAGGTTTCGATTACTTTCACCTGTGCCAGTTCTTCGTCGGCAAGGTCTTGACGTCCTTGCGAGGTATAGATTTCGGCAGCATCTTTGCCCTGCTTCACCAGCTTCTGCATAATCTTCAGAGCGGCATCGTCGGTTAAGTTGTCGTTTGCGCCGGGAGCGGTTTTGGCTTCCAAGAATACTTTTTTAATGTTACGCAATGTATCCAAAGCTACTTTGTCTTTGGCTTTCATCGCGGTTTTAATGTCTTCGCTAACTTGATCAAATAAATTCATACTCTTTTTTATTAAAATGAATGCCCCAAATGTAGCAAGTTTTTCCGAATGCGCGGTGCAAGGCTCTTTAAAATCTTATTACGCCGTCCTCTCCGTCGTCGCCGGCGAGCAGGTTTTCTACCGTCTCTTCCTCTTCTTTCGCCTTTTCGCGAATGGCGTTCAGGGTGGTTTTGTCGCGCCGGTAGGTGGGCGAGTTTTCCACCATGCTGATGATGTCGACGTTGTCCAAATCTTCGGGATTGAAGAGATAGATATGGAGGCGTTTCAGGTTGTTCTTTTCGGACGAGCCTAAGGCATTTTTGCCGTAAGTCTGTTCGATGCGCACGTTGTTACGTTCTTTCAGCTCTTCGAGTTGTTGCAGACGTTCTTCTTCTTCTTGCGTACGTTTCTCGTGCAGATCGTTCATGCCCGGTACGTCGTCCACGCCGAATCCGGTCGAGAGAATGGTAATTTTTATCTTGCCCTCCAACTCGTTGTCGATGGCAACGCCCCAGATGACTTCCACATCGTCGCGGAACTTGTGCATAAAGTCGTGCACTTCGTTCATCTCTTCCATCATCAGTTCGGCAGATTCGCAGAACGATACGTTGAGCATCACCTTTTTGGCGTTGAAAATGTCGTTGTTGTTGAGCAGCGGAGAGTTCAAAGCATCGTCGATGGCTTTGGTTACACGGTTTTCGCCTTCGCCGAAGCCGGTGCTCATAATGGCGACTCCTCCGTCTTTCAGGATGGTTTTCACGTCGGCAAAGTCCAGATTGACCTTTCCGCGCACGGTGATGATTTCGGCAATGCTTTTGGCTGCAATGCTAAGCGTATCGTCGGCTTTACCGAAAGCGTTCATAAAAGTGAGGTCGCTGTATATCTCACGCAAGCGTTCGTTGTTGATTACCAGCAAGGCATCCACATGGCGTGCGATTTGTTCTACGCCGTCGAGTGCCTGAATGATTTTCTTGCCGCCTTCGAAGATAAACGGGATGGTGACGATACCCACCGTAAGGATGTCCATTTCTTTGGCGATGCGTGCAATAACGGGTGCTGCTCCGGTGCCGGTACCTCCGCCCATGCCTGCTGTGATAAACACCATTTTGGTGCCGTCGCTCAGCAGTGCCTGTAGCTCTTCGGCACTCTCTTCGGCAGCTTCGCGGGCACGTTCGGGGCGGTTGCCTGCTCCCAATCCTTCGGTAATGGTACGTCCCAATTGAAGCTTCACCGGTACGGGCGAATCTTTCAGTGCCTGATTGTCGGTGTTGCACAACACAAAAGTTACATCGTGAATGCCTTCGCGATACATGTGGTTGACGGCATTTCCACCTCCCCCACCTACGCCGATTACCTTGATAATCTTCGGCGAATCGGTAGGTAAATCGAATTCTACTATATCCTTCGTAGTCATAGCGGGTATGGTTTATTTAAAATCTGTTTTGTTATTCTCTTTATCATCGAAGCCGTTGTCTTGGAATAAGTCGTTGGAGGCATCTTCAAAGGCTTTCTTCATTCTGCCGAACCAACTGCCTTTCTCTTTCTTGGCTTTTTGCCGGTCGATGGCTGCCTGTCGTTCGGCTTCTTTCTTGGCTCTTGCTGCTTCGGCGGCGGCGGCTTCTTGTTCTTTCAGTGCCTCGTCGTCGCGGAACATGTCGCCGGTCTCCGGATTGAGCAAGCTGTGTTCGTCTTGCGTTTGAGCGGAAGAACTCTCTTGATCTTTAGCGCGACAATTTTCGTGTCCTACGGCAAGCAGACCCAGCAGGGTGTTTAGGGTTCCGTCTTTTTTCAGTTCGGACTCTTTGCCGTGTACGGCAGGTTGTACAAAGCGTGCGGTGCGTACTTTGGTCATCTTAGTCTGTTTACGAAACACCTCTTCCAAGTGTCGCAGGTTGGCACCTCCGCCGGTAAAGACTACGCCTCCCAGCAGGCGGTCGTCGTATTGCGAAAGTTGTATCTGGTTCCACACGTTATTCAGGATTTCGGCAGAGCGGGCGGCAATGATGAAGTTGAGGGTTGTCAGGGGGATGGCGCGTCCGTCTTCGGTCTGGCAAGTGGCGGGGATGTCGCTGTTTTCCTCTTCGTACGACAAATCGCCGTAGCGTTGTTTCAGGCTTTCGGCTTCGCTCTCTTCCATTTGCAGGGTGGTAAGGTCGCGTGTAAGGTTGGCATTTCCCAAGGGGATGACGCTAAGGAAGCGCAGGATGTTGTTTTTATAGACGCTCACCGTAGTGGTTTCGGCGCCAAAGTCCACCAAGGCACAGCCCGAGCGCATTTCGGTGTCGGTAAGCACCACGCGTGCCAGTGCGGCGGGGGCAATCACAAGGTCGGCAATCTCCACTTTGGCTTTGTCGAAACTATATTCCAAGTTTTTCTTGAGCGAGGTGCGTGCCACAATGTTGAGAAACTGTGCCGTTACCCTGTTGCCTGCCACGCCCACGGCTTTTACCTGTGCGCTGTTGTCGATGATGTATTCTTGCGGAGCCACATCCAGTATATCCATGTCTTCTATGGGAATGGCAAGATTCTCGTCGCAGAGGTTGTCCACCAATTCTTGCGAGATAATACCGTCGCCGTTCACATCGCGGCTTACCGCATTGCGCACGGTGCGCATGGAGAGTCCGCCGATGCCGACATACACTTGGGCAATGGAGGCGTCGAGTTGGCTCTCCAAGCGGTTGATAATGGTAGTGAGTACGGCAGCCGTTTCATCGATATTGAAAACGATGCCTTTGTGGATGCAAGATGCAGCCTCTTCGGAGGCGTACGCCAATACTTGCAGTGAACCGTCGGCATTGTGAAGACCGGCAATTCCGGCAATATGGGAAGAGCTAAGCTCAACAGCAGCGATAAATTCGTTAGAAGCCATAGAATTGACATTTTTTTAAACAACGCAAAGGTAGTGTAAGTTGTTTGACCTTGCAAGGGTGATTGCTAATAATTTAATCCTAACGTCTTGATAGCGATAATTCGCGTATCAGGTGTTCTGCCTTGCCGTACTTCTCCATAATGAACAGCATGTAGCGTACATCCACGCCGATGCATCGTTGTCGTGCGGGGTCGTACATGATGTCGCTTCTCATGGCTTCCCAGTTGCCGTCGAAAGCCAGTACCAGCAATTCGCAGCGGTTGTTGAACATGGGGCTGCCCGAGTTGCCTCCCGTAATGTCGTTGTTGGTGATGAAGCAGACGTGCAGGTTGCGTGCTTCGTCCGAGGCAAGCAGTTTCAGCAGTGCGGGTTGCACGGCATAGTCGCTGTCGCTGCTGTGGCTACGGGCTTTTTCCAGTATGCCCTTGGGGGTGGTGAAGTAGTCGTAGTGTGCCCCGTCGTAAGGGGTATAGCCTGCCACGTTGCCGAGGCTCATGCGCATGGTCATGTTGGCATCGGGATAAAAGTTGCGGGCGGCATACATGCGGCGTACGGCAGCGTTGAAGAGTCGTTCGCCCTGTTCCACCTTTTCGGTGGGTGGTTGCAGTCGGCCGTTCATCTCGAACATTGTAGTCAGCAGGTCCAGGCAGACCGACGTAGCGGGGTCGTCGGCAACATTGTAAGAGGCGTCTCCCGTAAGCATGCGGTAGAATCCTTCGGGTGTTGCCAGTTGGGTGTTGGCATAGATGCTGTCCGTAAACGCCTGAATGTTACCGGCATGGCGGCTGTCTATGGTGTGGTAGAAATCGGGCAGATAGGCATCGCTTACCTTGGCGCGGTATTCGCGTAGCATGGTGGCAAACACCTGCTTGTCGAGCTGCACATCCATGTCGGCATATTGTTCCAAGATGCTGCGTTTGGATGCTTCCACGGCTTTGGGTTCGCCGCCGCTGTCGAAGTTGAGCACTCGCAAGGCAAGTTGCGGCAGTTCGGCGGCATTCAGGAAAGCTTCTATGAAGTAAGCCTGTGCACGGTTGGCTTCCCTGCGTGCTTTGTAGGCGAGTTCGAGGTCGTTAAAGAGATGCAGTAACGAGGCTCGTTCGGTGGGGGTGTTGTTGATCCACCGGAGTAGTGTCTGTTCCAGCAGTCGTTTCTTTTCCAAAATGTGTTGTTTGGCGATAGAGCGGTTCACGCCGATGCTGTTTTTGCGGTAGTTGCTGCTTTCGTCGTATTTGGAAGCATACTTGATGCGGATGCTGTCGTTGGCGTTCATGGCTTTTTTCCAGATTCCCTCTTTTACGCCGCGTATATCAATCTGCGCCTGATTGTTGCCGTTCATCATCTCTTCGATGCCGAACGACGAGAGGTAGCGTTCGGTGCTGCCGGGATATCCCATGGTCATGCAGAAGTCGCCTTCGGAATAGCCTTGGGTGGAGATAGGGGCGACGTATTTAGGGTGATAGGGTACGTTGTCGGGCGAGTAGGGGGCAGGGCGGTTGTTGCGGTCGGCATAGATACGAAAGATGCTGAAGTCGCCCGTGTGTCGCGGCCACACCCAGTTGTCGGTGTCCCAGCCAAACTTACCCACCGACGACGGGGGTGCGTAGACCAATCTCACGTCGTCGTAGTCTTGGTAGACCGACAGCCAAAATTCGTTGCCGCCATAGAAGGCGTCGACCACCGCCACCAGTGTGGTGTCGGCAAGAATGGCTTCGTGTTCGATGAGGCGCGATACCGAGTCGACGACCTCCGTTCGGCGCTGTTCGTTCATGCCGGGTGTCACTGCTCCCAGCACGCGGCGGGTCACCTCTTTGGTTTCCAGCAGAAAGCGTACGTAGAGTTCGGGGTTGGGCAGTTCTTCGTCGCGGGTATAAGCCGTGAAGCCGTCTTGCAGGTAGTTGTGCTGCACCGACGAGTGTTGTTGGATGCTGCCGAAGCCGCAATGGTGATTGGTAAGCATCAGTCCGTCGTGCGACACCACCACTCCCGAGCAGAAGCCGCCGAAGTTTACCACGGCATCTTTCAGCGAGGGCTGCCGGGTGTTATAGATTTGTTTGGGCGACAGGCGCAATCCCATCTCCTTCATGGCTTTGCGCGTAGCTTTGTTGAGGTTGCCGGGCATCCACATGCCTTCGTCGGCACGAGCGGCGGGGGCAAGCAGCAGTAATAATAGGAGTACGAAAGGCAAACGGATTCTGTGATACATTTTTCTTTTAAGCATCTTTGCTGAATTAATCTGAATTGTTCCGCGAAGATAACGCATTTTGTCGACATGCATACAAAAAAAGAGTGTACCGAAACTTCGGCACACTCTCATCTTATCAAGAAAGGATTGTTTTAAAAATGAATACTAAGAAACCGTTTTGAATTTATTGAAATGATTTTTATTACTCATGCTTTGAGTCTCTTTTCGGTCTTATCTTCCTCTTTTACTCGTCAGATAGCTCGCTATCTTCCTCCTAAAACAGAA
>JAISHU010000025.1 GCA_031262385.1 Mediterranea sp. (in: CFB group bacteria) | reverse complement strand
ACCGGTTCGCCAGGCACGGCGTGTATTATCCACCAACTGCCGTCGGCGTGACGATTCAAGATGCCGGTGTGCGAGTAGACCCCGTTCTCGCCTGCATACAACACTGCCCGACTTGCAAGACCGGTACCACGACGGAAAGCTATATCTCCCGAACGAAACAATTCCGTCGGTAGACGGCGGGTTGTTTCGTTCTTCGGCTGATGTTGCTCCGTGCAAGCTGTGGAGACGAACAAAGTAGATATAAGTAGCATATAAGGGTGTAATGTCATAGCGTTGCGCATTATGTTGCTTGGGCAAAGGTAGAAATAAAAGGGTATTAGATGTATCTCTTTTTAAAAAAATATAAGATGCGTCACCGCAGATGTGGGTTGTACAATATACAAACAGAGGATGCATCTTTCGATACATCCTCTGTTCGTAGTGATCGTGGCGGGATTCAAACCCACAACCGCCTGATCCGTAGTCAGGTACTCTATTCAGTTGAGCTACACGACCTTGTTTTTAAAGAGAGTGACCGTGGCGGGATTCAAACCCACAACCGCCTGATCCGTAGTCAGGTACTCTATTCAGTTGAGCTACACGGCCTCTTTTCTTTTAACGGGTGCAAAGATACTGCTTTTTTCCGAATTACAAAGCTTTTGGCACAACTTTTTTAGGGGTTTCTTACTCTATGAAGCGGTAGTTGAAGAGCTGCCAGCCGATGCTCAGACCGATGTTCCATTCTTTACTCGGTGAGCTGTAATGGTTTACGTATGCCGATATAGCTCCAAAGGGTAGGCGGTACACAATGGAAAGTTCACCGAGATATTCCAGTTTGGAGAAGGCTTTGCCGTAGTAGGCTTCGTTGGAGGCATTGCGCATGATAGGAAACAGCGGCATGAAGGCGTAAAACTCGCCGCGCAGGTGAAGCATGTCGTTCAGCATATAGACGGGTTTGATGCCGGCGGCGGCAAACTGGTTGGCACGAAAGGCTTCGTTGTAGCGCAGTTTGCTCGACGGGGTGGGGTTGAACTCTCCGGCTTGCATCATGGTGGCGGTATAGTTGTCCGAGAAGTTGCGCGACGAGTAGAATGCTTCTGCCATCCATCCCAGCACAAACCGGGGTGCCATGTGGTGATAAGCCTCTTTGATGTACGATAATTGCAGCCACGAGTGGGATTGCTGAAAGAGGGCTTCTTTGGCTATCACGTTGCCGGGGCGAAATTTCTCTTTACCGGTAAATATTTGGGCGGCAAGTACTTCGTCGTAGCCTTGCGTAGCGTATTGTTTGGCGTTAAGGGTGCTTCCTCGGAAGCTGATTCCTCCGCCAAATAGGTCGTAGGTGCTTTTGTCGGCACGGTCTTCTTCGAAGTTGATGATGCTGGATTGGAAGTACTTGTCCGACAGGCTGCCTATTCCCACGCTAAACTCGGCACGTTTGTTGGCAAGAAAGGGGAGGGCTATCATCAGCTTCAGGAAGCGTTCGTCTTTGGAGTTTAGCGAGGGCTGGTTGCTTTGCGAAAAGAGTTTGTTTTTACCGTAGTAGTCGAAGGTACTGAGCGATGCAATCAGGCGGAACGACGAGGGTATGCGCGTGGGCAGGTCGATGCGTCCCATGAGTTGCAGGTTGTTGTAGTTCTTACCCAACTGTCCGTCCAGCAGCACGCCTTTGGAGTAGTAGTTGAGGTTCTGATAGCCTAAGCCCAGATACATCTGGTTGGAGCTGGTGGACGAGATATTTCCGCCGAAGCGCACGTAGAAGCTCTTTTCCATTTTCACTTTCAGGTGGAGGTCGAACAGTTGCTTCTCTTTATTATAGGTGGCGTTGGGTAATATTTCGGAAATCATATTGTCGGCAAGCAGACGGAAGTAGCCTCGTTTCAGGTCTTCGTACGAAAAGATTTCGTTGTCGTCGTTGTGGAACTCTTTGCGGATGTAGGCTTGCTGGTGCGGGTTGGCGCCTTCTATATAGATATCTTTGAATCGCAGGCGGGGCAATGTGTTGCGATAGAGCACGCGCTGCATGCGGATGTTGTCGGCACTTACCCGTCGGTGGATGCGGCTTTTAATGGTGTCCATCATGCTGACGGTTCGGTTGTAGCCGATGTCGTGCAGTTCTTTGAGTCGGTCGAAGTCGAGCAGGGTGATGTCGGTAAACTTAAAGCGCATCAGTATGCCTACGGAGTCGGGTATGGAGTAGTCGGTACGTTGAATCACCATATTTTCTATCTGGCTCATCAAATCGTTTTCGGAGGGTTTGAGGGGATTGCCTGCCACAACGCTGCCGATGATGATGTCGGGGTGAAAGTCATCTCGCATCACATCGGTGGGAAAGTTGTTGTAGATGCCACCGTCGTAAGCCAGTACACTGTCCACTTCAATGGGTTTGAACACAAACGGGAAGCTCATGGAGGCGCGTACCGCATCGCCCAAGCTACCCTTACTCAGTACCATTTGGTGCTTGTTGTACACATCGGATGCCACGCAGCGAAAG
The DNA here is from genome assembly GCA_031262385.1 of Mediterranea sp. (in: CFB group bacteria). Taxonomy (GTDB): domain Bacteria; phylum Bacteroidota; class Bacteroidia; order Bacteroidales; family Bacteroidaceae; genus Bacteroides. The sequence goes on along the minus strand of JAISHU010000025.1, from coordinate 11,379 downwards.
GGAACGAAGAGTTTGTCGAAGTCGCCGCCCGAAGCCGCCGTTGCCTGTGCATAGAGTTGCACAAACACAAGGTTCATTTGAATGGGATTGACAATATTGGTGGGTAATATTTGCGGTCGCACCGTGAGCGAGTCTTTAAACTCAAAGCGCAGGTTGATAAATTCGGGAGTGGGGCGTGCCTGTTTAAAGTAGTACGAGTATTTGTCTTCTACCTGACCAGTGTACCAGCGTTTAAAGTCGGGCGAGCGCAACAAGGCTTCCATGTCGTCGGGCGAGTAGCCCATGGCATAGAGTGAGCCGATGATTGCTCCCATGGAGGTTCCGGTGATATAGTCAATAGGTATGTTGTTTTCTTCCAGTGCCCTGATAATGCCTATATGGGTCATACCTTTGGCGCCTCCACCGGATAGCACAAGTCCTACTTTTTGTGCTTGTATCTGACAGAACAGTGGCAATAGTCCAATAAGTAGAAGTAATCTTCTCATACATCGCAGTTTCTTGCTTAGAGGCTCCAAATATATGGATTTGTTTTGGAACTTTGCTTTTGCACTGTAAAAAAAGCGACACCCCTGTTGGAGGGATGTCGCTTTTATGCTATTTATGCAGAAGGAAATTAAATCAATTCGATGCTGCGTTTCACGAAGTTGTTGAGGGCTTCGCCTTTCAGCATGCCGTTTTGCAGCAGGGCAAGGTCGATGAGTTGGCGTACAATCTTGTTGCCTGCGGCATATCCTGAAAGTACTTCGTTTTTCTTCGCACGGAGTTCGTCCCACTTCTTGTCGAGTTCGTCGAGTTGATCTTTTTCGGCGGTGGGAATCTCTTCGTCTTTCTTGCCTTTCTGCTTGTCGCGCAGTTTGTTGCGTTGAGCATCTATCTCGCTCATCTCTTTGAGTACGGGAGTTACTGTGGTGTCGCACTCTTTTTCTTCGTCGCTCAGCACACCTTTCACCAATTTGTGGTCGGAATTGAGCACAAGGTTAAACATGTCGGGCATTTCACCGTAGAAGCTCATACCGGCTTGTATGTTTGCCATTTCTTTCATGCGGCGCATGTATTCGCTTTGCGTTATCAGCACCGGTGAGGCATTTTCGCCCAAGGCTTCGGCAAGGATGCTAAATTCCACCTTCGGCATAGCGGGAAGCTGACTCTTGAACATCACGGACAAAACATCTTGTTTGTCGGCGTCGAGTGCGGCACCTTTCTTCTCTTCTTTGACGATGAGGTTGTCTATCACGTCGCCGTCAACGCGGGTGAAGCGTACCTTCTCGAATTTCTGTTCCAGCATGCTCACCACGGCAATGTCTAATTGTCCGTCCATCAGCAATACGTTGTAGCCTTTGTTTTTGGCGGCTTCGATGTAGCTGTATTGTTCGTCCTTGTGGTTGGCGTAGAGATAAATCAGGTTGCCTTCCTTATCGGTTTGGTTGTCTTTGATAAGGGTTTTGTATTCGTCGAAAGTGTAATGCTTGCCGTCGGTGTCGGTAAAGAGCGAGAAATCTTTGGCGCGGTCGTAAAAGTCTTCTTGCGTCAGCAGACCGTAATTGATAAATATTTTGAGGTCGTCCCACTTCTCTTCGAACTGTTTGCGGTCGTTCTTAAAGATAGATTGCAGGCGGTCGGCAACCTTTTTGGTAATATAGGTGGAAATCTTCTTTACGTTGGAGTCGCTTTGCAGATACGAGCGCGACACGTTCAGCGGGATGTCGGGCGAATCGAGCACACCGTGCAGCAGTGTGAGGAAGTCGGGTACGATTCCCTCTACCGAATCGGTGACATACACCTGATTGGAGTATAGTTGTATCTTGTTCTTGTTGAGTTCGATGTTGCTCTTTACTTTGGGGAAATAGAGCACACCGGTGAGGTGGAACGGGTAGTCTACGTTGAGGTGAATCCAGAACAGCGGTTCGTCCGACATGGGGTAGAGGCTGCGGTAGAACGTTTTGTAGTCTTCGTCTTTCAGGTCGCCGGGTTTGCGTGTCCACAGCGGATTGGTTTCGTTGATGACGTTGTCGTCTGCGGTTTCCACCTGTTTGCCGTCTTTCCATTCTTTCTTTTTACCGAATGCCACGGGTATGGGCAAGAAGCTGCAATACTTCTTGAGTAACGACGAGATGCGGTTTTCGTCGAGAAACTCTTTACTTTCATCGTCTATGTAGAGCACGATGTCGGTGCCGCGGTCGTCTTTGCTAATTTCTTCGAGGGTAAATTCCGGACTTCCGTCGCACGACCATTTCACGGCTTGTGCGCCTTCTTTATACGAACGGGTAATGATTTCCACCTTTTTGGCAACCATAAAGGCGGAGTAGAAGCCCAGTCCGAAGTGTCCGATAATGGCGTTGGCGTCGTTTTTATACTTTTCGAGGAAGTCGTTGGCACCCGAGAATGCTATCTGATTGATGTACTTGTCAATTTCTTCGGCAGTGAGACCGATACCGCGGTCGGACACGGTAATGGTGTCTTTGCCCAGTGTAACGTGTACCGTCAAATCGCCGGCTTCGCCTTTCAGTTCGCCTGTCGAAGCTACGGTTTTGAGCTTCTGTGTAGCATCTACGGCATTCGACACTAATTCACGAAGAAAGATTTCGTGGTCGCTGTACAATAACTTTTTAATAACGGGGAAGATGTTTTCGGTTGTAACCCCAATATTACCTTTTTGCATGGATGTATGTTTTTTAAATTATAAATATATGTGCAAGTTTATTTGTGATGTGTCTAACAAAAGAGGTGCCATGTCTGTGCATACTGACAAATTGGCATAAGTAAACTCTAATTTATCACACACTTCTACGGAGATGCGAACAAACTTACCGGAGGCAGTGATTTGTTTAGTAGTTGTTATTTAGTGATAAATAATTATGTATCAGTGAGATATTATCTTTATATCGTACTTTTTTTACCGTCCGACGTTGGTCGTACGGTAAAGAAAGTGCGCTGCAAAAACAATAAAATAAGCTGTAAAGATAAGAATGTAAGAAAGAAAAATTATAAATAGCTTATCAACGCCTCCGTTACACCGTTAGCCTGCCATCTCTTCTCTTCTTGAGGAGGAGATTGAGATAGACCTTGGTTGAGAGCCATTGCCAATAGGCGTAATCAAAAAAATATTATTTTTGCCCCGGTGAACCGAAAGGTACTCCGGTTGTTATTAACGAAATCAACAGACATTTCTTATTTATGAAAAATATTTTAGCCGACTTAAAGCGAAGAGATCACAAGCGTCGTCTGGGTGGTTTGGACATATTTAAATACATCGGACCGGGCTTGCTGGTGACGGTGGGTTTTATTGATCCCGGTAACTGGGCATCCAATTTTGCTGCGGGGTCGGAGTTTGGTTACGCTTTGTTGTGGGTGGTTACACTATCTACTGTGATGCTTATCATCTTGCAACACAACGTGGCACACTTGGGCATTGTCACCGGACTGTGTCTCTCCGAAGCAGCTACGCAGTACGCACCCAAATGGGTGTCGCGACCCATTCTTGCTACCGCCGTGCTTGCTTCCGTATCCACCTCGCTGGCGGAAATATTAGGTGGTGCCATAGCCTTGGAGATGCTGTTTAAGATTCCCATAGTATGGGGGGCGGTGCTTACCACGGCATTCGTCTTTATTATGCTATTCACCAATTCGTATAAGAAGATAGAGCGTTCTATTATCGCTTTTGTGTCGGTGATAGGATTGTCGTTTATCTACGAACTCTTTCTGGTGCACATCGACTGGCCGGCGGCAGCGGCAGGGTGGGTTACCCCCTCGTTTCCAGAAGGCAGCATGCTCATTATTATGAGTGTACTGGGTGCGGTGGTGATGCCTCACAATCTGTTTCTACATTCCGAAGTCATTCAAAGTCACGAATACAACAAGCGCGACGACGCCTCTATTCGCAAAGTGTTGAAGTACGAACTGTTCGATACGCTCTTCTCCATGATTGTGGGTTGGGCTATCAACAGTGCCATGATATTGCTCGCCGCAGCCACCTTCTTTCAAGAAGACATTCATGTGGAAGAGTTGCAGCAAGCCAAGTCGCTGCTCGAACCGTTGTTGGGAGGTAGTGCCGCGGTAGTTTTTGCATTGGCGTTGTTATTGGCGGGCATCTCGTCCACTATTACCAGTGGCATGGCGGCAGGCTCTATCTTTGCCGGGTTCTTTGGTGAAGCCTACCACATAAAAGACAGTCACTCGCAAGTGGGAGTTGCTCTTTCGCTGGGTGTTGCACTACTGCTGATATTCTTCATCGGCGACCCGTTCAAGGGATTGCTTATTTCGCAAATGGTGCTCAGCATTCAGTTGCCCTTTACCGTTTTTCTGCAAGTGGGACTTACTTCGTCGAAGCGAGTGATGGGTAAGTATGCCAACAGCAAATGGAACAGCACGGTGCTCTATGCCATAGCCACCATCGTGACCGTGCTTAATGTAATGCTGCTGGTATCGGCACTCTAAACCATAAAAAAGGTTATTGTATGTAATACTTTCCGTTACAATGTATTATATTTGTGCCCAATTTTCTGTTCTATCATGAGAATAAAGGAAATAACGGACGCCCTTGAACGGTTCGCGCCTCTGCCCTTGCAAGACGGATTTGATAATGCCGGCATGCAAGTAGGATTAACAGATGCGGAAGTTACAGGGGCTTTGTTGTGTCTGGACGTGACCGAAGCCGTATTGGATGAGGCGATAGCGTTGGGATACAACCTTGTTGTTGCCCATCATCCCCTGTTGTTTAAAGGGTGTAAATCCATTACCGGAGCCGACTATGTGGAACGTTGTCTGCTGAAAGCGATTAAAAACGACATCGCCATCTATGCGGCACATACCAACCTGGATAACGTGACGGAAGGCGTCAACTTTAAGATAGCCCAAAAGATAGGACTGACGGAACTACGTTTTCTCGATACGAAAGAGGGAGGCGGTTCGGGTGTTATCGGTCTTTTGAAGACTTCCATGACCGAATTGGATTTTCTGCGGCACATCAAGAAAACTTTCGAAGTGGGCTGCGTAAAGCACAATAGGCTTATGGGACGCGAAATTCGCACAGTAGCCTTGTGCGGAGGAGCGGGCGCATTCCTGATGCCGCAGGCTATCCGCCTGCATGCCGATGCGTTTGTTACCGGAGAAATAAGGTATCACGAATACTTCGGACACGAGGGCGATTTGTTGCTTGCCGAGATCGGGCACTACGAAAGCGAGCAATACACCAAGGAAATATTTAAGGAGGTATTGAACGCCCAATTCCCCTCGCTCAAAGTGCAACCATGTAAAGTAAATACAAACCCCATAAAATACTTATAAGTAAATGGCTAAAGAATCGAAAAAAGAAGTGCAGGAACTCACCGTTGAGCAGAAGCTCAAAGCGCTGTTCCAACTGCAAACCATGCTGTCGAAAATCGATGAGATTAAAACGCTGCGTGGCGAACTCCCGTTAGAAGTACAAGACTTGGAAGACGAAATCGCCGGTCTGCGTACCCGTATTGACCGTATCAAAGCAGAGATTGCCGAATGCAAGTCATCCGTCGCTACCAAACGTGTAGAAATTGAAGCCGCTAAATCGGCGATTGTCAAATACAAAGACCAACAGGATAATGTGCGTAACAATCGTGAATACGACTTCTTGAGCAAAGAGATAGAATTCCAGACGCTGGAAATAGAACTTTGCGAAAAGAAGATAAAGGAGTTTTCGGCTCAAGAACAAGAACGTACCGCTGAAGCAACTAAAAGCGAAAGTGTATTGTCCGAGCGCAAGCAAGACTTGGAGATTAAGAAAAGCGAACTCGACTCTATCGTTGCCGAAACCAAGCAAGAAGAAGAGAGGTTGCGCGACAAGGCAAAAGAGTTGGAAACCAAAATCGAGCCGCGTCTGTTGCAGTCGTTCAAACGCATTCGCAAAAACTCGCGCAACGGGCTGGGACTAGTTTATGTGCAACGTGATGCTTGCGGCGGTTGCTTCAACAAAATACCGCCCCAGCGTCAACTTGACATTCGCTCGCGTAAAAAGATTATCGTGTGCGAATATTGCGGACGCATCATGATTGACCCCGAATTGGCAGGTATCGTCACCGAACCCAAGGAAGAACCCAAAGAAAAGAGTACGCGCAGCCGTAAGAAAACGGTCGCTCCCGCAGCCGCACCGGCAGTTCCGGAAGCAGAACTGTAGGGTAGGATAGTTTACTCCTTGCACCTTATACAACTGACCTCAAAGCAGTACCCCAACCCCAGAATGGGGAGGGGTGTCTGCTTCGGGGTCTTTTTTTTTGTGTAACCCTGTAAAAAGTACTACTTTTGCCGACCGTTTAGAATGAATAACAACGAATCGTTTAAAGTAATAATAATTAGAACAAAGATATGGCAGTAGAATTGAAAGACCTGACCAAGCGAAGCGAAAATTATTCGCAGTGGTATAACGAATTAGTGGTAAAAGCTGATTTAGCCGAACAGTCGGCAGTGCGTGGATGTATGGTGATAAAACCCTACGGATACGCTATCTGGGAGAAAATGCAACGACAACTCGACGATATGTTCAAAGCCACCGGACATGTCAATGCGTACTTTCCACTGCTCATCCCCAAATCGTTCTTCAGCCGAGAAGCCGAACATGTGGAGGGCTTTGCCAAAGAGTGTGCCGTGGTGACACATTATCGCCTGAAAAACGACCCCAACGGCAACGGACTGACCGTAGACCCTGCTGCCAAGCTGGAAGAAGAGTTGATTATCCGCCCTACTTCCGAAACCATAATCTGGAACACTTACAAGAATTGGATTAACTCCTATCGCGACCTGCCCGTATTGTGCAATCAATGGGCGAATGTGATGCGCTGGGAAATGCGCACCCGCCTGTTTCTGCGCACCGCCGAATTCCTGTGGCAAGAAGGACACACTGCCCATGCCACCCGCGAGGAAGCCGAAGAAGAAGCTGTACGCATGCTCAACGTCTATGCCGAATTTGCCGAGAAATACATGGCAATGCCGGTAGTGAAAGGGGTAAAGTCTGCCAACGAACGCTTTGCCGGCGCACTTAACACCTACACCATTGAAGCCATGATGCAAGACGGAAAAGCCCTGCAAAGCGGTACGTCGCACTTCTTGGGACAAAACTTCGCTAAAGCTTTCGACGTGCAGTTTGTGAACAAAGAAAATAAGCTGGAATATGTGTGGGCTACCTCGTGGGGCGTCTCTACCCGATTAATGGGAGCATTGGTGATGACTCATTCCGACGACAACGGATTGGTGCTGCCACCACATTTAGCTCCTATTCAGGTGGTGATTGTGCCTATCTACAAAAATGCCGAGATGCTGCAAAAGATTGATGAGAAGGTTGACGGCATCGTGGCACGCCTCAAAGCAATGGGTATCTCGGTGAAATACGACAACGCCGACAATAAACGACCCGGATTTAAGTTTGCCGACTACGAACTCAAAGGTGTACCTGTGCGCCTGGTAATGGGTGGACGCGACCTCGAAAACAACACCATGGAGGTGATGCGTCGCGACACATTAGAGAAAGAGACCCGCTCGTGCGACGGCATCGAAGCTTATGTACAGGCGTTGCTCGAAGAGATTCAAGCCAACATCTACCAAAAAGCATTGGATCATCGTCGCGCACACATCACTAAAGCCGATAGTTACGATGACTTCAAAACCCTCATAGAGGCGGGAGGCTTTGTAATGGCTCACTGGGACGGCACCACCGAAACCGAAGAGCGCATCAAGGAAGAAACCAAAGCAACGATTCGCTGCATCCCCTTCGAAACGTTCTTTGACGACGATAAGCAACCCGGGAAGTGCATCCTCACCGGAAAACCTTCGGAATGCAGAGTCGTGTTTGCCCGCTCGTATTAGCATATTGACACATTAGCACATTATTATATGATGGCATCTCCGGCTCAATTCATTAAGCGTATCGAAATACGCGGACTGTGGCACCGATTGGATATTGCATGGGACTTACGTCCCGATGTCAATATCTTGTCGGGTGTCAACGGCATAGGAAAAACCACTATCTTGCGGCGTTCGGTGCACTATCTGGAAACGGCAGGAAGCGGTAAGGCAGGCGAAGAACGCGACGGCGTACGCATCACTTTCGACCCTGCCGAGGCAACTACTATTCCGTATGATGTGATTCGCAGCTATGCGTACAGTTCGGACCAAGCCCAACTGCTCGACGAACTGTTGCAACGCTACAAAGCGTGCGACGTTGCCGCTACAGACCGGCATATGTTTCAAGAATTGGTAGACCGGCTTTTCGGGCATACCTTTAAAACCATCGACCGACACAGCAGCGAAATCGCTTTCTTGCAAGGAGGCGAACGACTGCTGCCCGATAAACTCTCGTCGGGCGAAAAGCAGATGCTCATCATCTTGCTTACCGTGTTGCTGCGCGGACATGCGCACTGTGTGCTCTTTATGGACGAACCCGAGGTGTCGCTCCATATAGAGTGGCAACAGAAACTTATCTCTTTCGTTCGCGAGCTGAACCCCAACGTGCAACTCGTTATCAGCACCCATTCGCCGGCACTTATCATGGAGGGCTGGCTGGATGCAGTTACCGAAGTCAGCGATATTTCTACTCCTACCCATGAAGAAGCTGCGCGATAATCTTACCTCGGAATACTTCAACGCAGCGCACAAACTCTACCCCCGAAGGGCGCGCCGACGCATCGTGGCTTATGTGGAAAGCTACGACGACATCGCTTTTTGGCGCACACTGCTGTCGGAGTTCGAAAACGACGAACGTTACTTTCAGGTGATGCTGCCCTCCGCCACATCGCTCTCCAAAGGTAAAAAGATGGTGTTGCTCAATACTCTGAATACCTCCGAACTGGGCAAGAGTCTGATAGCCTGTGTCGACAGCGACTACGACTTTCTTCTGCAAGGTAGTACCCACCTGTCGCACAAGATCAACCGCAACAACTTCATCTTCCAAACTTACGGCTATGCCATCGAAAACTTTCAGTGCTATGCCGAAAGTCTGCACGAAGTGTGTGTGCAAGCTACGTTAAACGATCGGATGCTCATTGACTTCCCCGTCTTTCTGCGTGCTTATTCGCGCGTGGTTTATCCGCTGTTTCTGTGGAACATCTGGTTTTATCGCCGACGCGACTCCGATACGTTTCCCATACACGTATTCAACGAATGTGCTACCCTGCACGGGGTGAGCGTCTATCATCCCGAACGCACGCTGGAACGTTTGCAACAGACGATAAACCGCAAGTGCGGCGAACTGCAACACCGTTTTCCGCAATTTGCACCGCAAGTGGAAGCATTGGGTAAGGAACTGGAATCGCTGGGACTGAACCCCGACACCACCTATTTATATATACAAGGTCACCACCTCATGGACAACGTGGTGATGAAACTGCTGATTCCGGTTTGCACTATCCTGCGCCGCGAACGCGAACAGGAGATAAAAGAGCTTGCCATGCATCAGGAGCAATACCGCAACGAACTGTCGGGCTACGAAAACAGCCAAATCAACGTGGGTACCATGCTCCGTAAAAACAACGACTACAAAGAACTCTATCTGTATCAGTGGCTCAAAGAAGATATTGAGAAATTTCTTTCTAATAACTAACTATATGAATCTCGTAAACATTATTAACAAAGGACTTACTTTATTGGGACTTCACGGAGAAACCGCCGAAGTGTTAGATCAAATTATTGCGTTTGCCCTACTGCTGTTAGTGGCTTATTTGGCAGACTTTATTTGCCGCAAAATATTACTAAACGTGGTAGGACATCTGGTTAAGAAGACCAAAGCCAAGTGGGACGATGTGCTGTTCGACCGCAAAGTGATTGTTCACCTCAGTCGCATGGCTGCTCCCATAGTGATTTATGCACTGCTACCCTTTGTATTGGTCGAAGCCGATGTAGCGGCATACGACGTCGTGCGCCGCATCTGTTTGGCACTTATCATTATCATGGCGGCGAACTTCTTCAATACTCAGCTTACGGCCGCCTACAACGCGTATCACAACCGCGAACAGTTTCGCGACCGTCCGCTCAAAGGCATGTTGCAAACCCTTCAAATAATTATCTATGCCGTAGCTACTCTGGGTATAATCAGTGTTGTGCTCTCCGTAAAATTGTCGGGTATCTTCACGGCTATGGGTGCATCGGCGGCTATCCTGATGTTGATATTTAAAGACAGCATCATGGGATTTGTGGCAGGTGTGCAACTCTCGACCAACAAGATGCTACAGGTGGGTGACTGGATAGTGATGCCCAAATACAATGCCGACGGTAATGTAATTGAGGTGTCGCTCAACACCGTGAAGGTGCAAAACTGGGACAACACCATCGTCACCATTCCGCCCTATTCGTTGATGAGCGATTCGTTTCAAAACTGGCGGGGAATGCAAGAAAGCGGAGGACGACGGGTGAAACGTTCGGTCAACATTGACATGAACAGTGTGCACTTCTGTACGCCTGCAATGTTGGAAAAGTATCGCAAGATTCATTTGCTGTCCGACTATATCGAACAAAAAGAGCAAGACCTGCATTCGTACAACCAGCAGCACAACATTGACGGGTCCGTGCCCGTGAACGGTCGTCATCAAACCAACCTCGGTATCTTCCGTGCTTATCTGACCAACTATTTGGAGAATCACCCCAATGTGAACCACGAACTTACCTGCATGGTACGCCAATTGCAACCTACCGAGAAGGGTATTCCTATTGAACTTTACTTCTTCTCAGCTATCAAAGAATGGGTGGCTTACGAGAATTTGCAGTCCGACGTGTTCGACCACGTGGTGGCAATCATTCCCGAATTTGACTTGCAAGTTTATCAGGCACCTTCGGGAGCCGACTTCAGGACACTGAAGAATTAATTAGAAGCTGTGGGCTGTAAATAGAAGAACACAGCCATGACTATCAGTATCACGCCCAGCACGCCGTAAAACAGGCGTGCGCGCGGGCGTCCCACATTATTTACTATAAAAGCGGCGTTGCGCGAGTTGAAGAACCAGTTCCAATTCCCGAGCGCCGCCAACAATGCTGTAAGTCCTGCCAGCAAGAAGATGCCTTGTATCAGATAGTGACTCATGGAATGCGAAGGTCGATGTTACGGCTTCCGTCGGGCGACTCTTCGATGATTACCTTCACTACATTGTCGGGTAATAGATCTTCCGCCAGTTCAGGCCATTCTATAAAGCAGAGCGCTCCGCTGTAGAAATAATCTTCGTAACCCATGTCGTACACCTCTTCCAGCTTCTTGATGCGGTAGAGGTCGAAGTGATAGATGAGTTCGCCCGATGTGTCGGAACGATACTCGTTGACAATGGCAAAGGTGGGCGAGGTTACGGTTTCGGTAACTCCCAACTCTTCGCAAATGGCTTTTACCAAGGTGGTTTTGCCCACGCCCATTTTGCCGTAAAGAGCAAAAACGGTGTT
>JAISHU010000012.1 GCA_031262385.1 Mediterranea sp. (in: CFB group bacteria) | reverse complement strand
ACCGTATTGATAGCTTTGCCCGACGGACTGCGCACCACTTACAAGAAAGAACTGCCCTATCTGCCCGACATGCCTGCCACGGCGGATATTATTACCGAAGATATCTCGCTGCTGGAACGGTTCTTCTTGCCGATAAAGAAGATCTGGAAAGAGGGGATGGAGACAAATTATAGTGGGCAGTAGTGCTTCTTCAAATCATGCTTAAGAAAGTTATTCAATAAATTCAAAACAGCTTCTAAAAAACAATGGATAAAAAACAATGTGTCGTTTTTGTACTTATATGCTTTCTGTTCATCGGCGGTTGTTCTAATGATGATAGAGAAAAGCACCAGCGAAGTCGAAAAAATACCGTTTATACAAAAGAATATATCAAAGAAATAGTAATAGAAGATGTACTGATAGGAAATAGTGCATCGCTATATTTATTAGATAAGTATCTTATTGTCAGAGACCCAAGAAATCCGGAAGAACAGATTCACATTTTTAATAAAAACACATTCGAACATCTCAAAAGTACTGCTCCTTTAGGACAAGGACCCGATGAAATCACACGCATCGGACATATCGGGGTAGACAACGCCCGTAAGAATATCTATGTAATCGATGCAGCCAGATACAAGGTATTTAGCTACCAGATAGACAGCCTTATAACCTCACCCTACTACTCACCAAAAGTCAAAACGACGTTTAAGATTGAGCAAATTCCTCGTTGGTTTTATTACATCAACGATACACTCTCCATTGGGATGTTCGTTTTACCAACAAGTGCATCAACATTCAATATATCAGTGAGTCGTTGGAATATGGTTTCAGGAAAGATTGAGTCCATGCCATATACCAATCCGAGAATAAAAAGGAAACGGATAGATTTAGCTGTTTCGCCGGAGTTAAATTTGTATGTTGAATGTTACAGGCATAATGACCTCATAACTATTTGTTCATTAGACGGTCAGTTAAAATACAACATATATGGTCCTAATTGGAACGATGAAAACAGCAACGATAATCGCTATTTTGGAGATGTACAGTTCTGTAAGGATAAAATAGTTGTATCTTACTTTGAAAAAACTTATGGAGAGGATGACGGTACTACAACCACGTTATTGGTTTTTAATTTGACGGGAGATTATATAAAAACCCTCAATGTAGGCTATAGAGTGCGTAATCTTTGTTATGACAAAGAGAACAATCGTCTACTGTTTGTCTTTGATGATGAGATACAGTTTGGTTATCTACCTTTGGATAATCTCATATAATGACGAGTATGATGAATATTTATAAATATTCTCTACTTCTTCTCCATCGACAACCCCAGCATCATACCGTCGTAGCTGCCTGCCAAGGAACTAATGGTGTTCAGGGTGGAGTTATTGCTTTTGCTGGAAAGGTAAGTGATGAGTTTGAGCAGCTTGTCCGAGTTGAACAGCAAATCCATGCTGCCGGATGTGGTGTTTACCTTGGCGTTGATGCCCAACAACTTCACAAACTTCAGGTTCACCTGCTTTGTGGCGGCGTCGTACGAGTAGGTGCCGGTGAGTGCGCGCTTGGAAAGCTGTGCATTGAAGGTGCTGTCGGCATTGAAAGTAAACGACAACTTACCCGCTGTGATGCCTACCTTTTTGAGTTGTTGGTTTAACTTGCTTTCCACGGTGGATGAGGCTACCGTTCCGCCGGCTTGTGCCAGCAGGTTGTCCGACTTGAACTCTACGGCGGCACCGGTGTACGACCATGTACCGGTCATATCTACTTGTGCCGTCTGTCCGGTTACGGCACCTACTACCTTTTCTACATTTTCTTTAGTGAATAAATCTTTCCAAAACTGTGCCTGTGCTTTGCCGCTGTTCAGCAGCAGTAGAGCGACAACGCATGTCGCCGTTAATAAATTCTGTTTCATTTTGTTCTATTTTCATTATGTTGTTAGCTCTTTATTAATTAGTTCTATATAATCTAATAACTCTTTTCGTCCGTTTTTGTTTTCGGAAGATGTGACAAAATACGGCGGAAGTTCTTCCCACTGCTCGCGCAGTCGCTCCAGATAGAGGCGCAGATTGGCGGCAAGTTGTCCTTTGTTTAGCTTGTCGGCTTTTGTAAATACAATGGAGAAAGGCACTCCATGTTCGCCCAGCCATTCCAAAAACTCCATGTCGATGGCTTGCGGGGCGTGACGGGCGTCGATAAGCAGAAACAGATTGGTCATTTGTGCGCGTTCCAAGATGTATTCTTCGATGATGCGTTTCAGTTGCGCTTGCATCTTTTGTCCGCGCTTGGCGTATCCGTAGCCGGGCAGGTCGACGATATACCAACTTTTGTTGATGAGGAAGTGATTGATGAGTAATGTCTTTCCCGGTGTAGCCGATGTCATCGCCAACGATTTCCTGCCTGTGAGCATATTGATGAGACTGGACTTGCCCACGTTGGAGCGCCCGATGAAAGCATATTCGGGGAAAGTCCCCGCGGGACATTTCTTTACATCTGTGTTGCTTATTACAAATTCTGCACTGGTAATTTCCATTATAAAACATATTAATGAATGGACAAAGGTATGAGAATATTTCAAGATACCGCGTCTCTCAATAGAGAAAACTTTTTATCTTTGCCGCTCGTAATCAGAGAAAAGAGATATGAACGAACAATATCCGTCGGCTTTACTGGAACGGGCGGTGGGCGAATTTGCCAAGCTTCCCGGCATTGGACGCAAAACAGCCATGCGACTGGTGCTGCATCTGCTCAGGCAGAATGTGGCAACGGCAGATGCTTTTGCTGACGCCGTTAAGACACTACGGCACGAAGTGAAATATTGCCACGTCTGCCACAATATATCGGATACGGAAACTTGCCGCATCTGTGCCAATCCGCGTCGCGATGCTTCCACGGTATGCGTGGTAGAAAATGTACAAGATGTAATGGCTGTGGAGGCTACCCAACAGTTTCACGGACTTTACCATGTGCTGGGTGGGGTTATTTCGCCCATGGACGGCGTAGGACCGAATGACTTGGAGATAGAGAGTTTGATTCGCCGTGTCGACGAGGGAGGTATCAAAGAGGTGATACTGGCACTCAGCACCACCATGGAAGGCGACACTACCGGCTTTTACATCTATCGCAAACTGGAAAACAGCGGTGTCAAGCTGAGTGTCATCGCACGAGGTATCTCCATAGGCGACGAACTGGAATATGCCGACGAAATCACCTTGGGACGCAGCATTGTCAACCGTATGCCTTTCAACGGCACCAATTAAACTCTTGTAATGGAAGAACAAATCAAACTCATAGCCAAACGCCTGCGTACTATCTTTGTCGCATTTTGGGCGATTGCCGTACTCCTTATTATAATAGGTGAAGTGTGGGGCGACAACTGGGCGTTGTTTGCCGGCAATGCACGTGCCGCCTATTACGGCGAAACCGCTGTCATCTTGCTTACGGCAGCTTGTGTGCCGGTGTCGCTTAAACTTTACGCATGGGTGTTGGCACGTAAGATTGACAAAGTAGCCTTTGAAAAAGCCTTGCCGCTCTACCTTCGTTGGAACATGGTGCGCATGGCACTGTTGGCACTTCCGCTCTTGAGTGGCATCGTCATCTACTACCTGATACTGAGCAGCACAGGTCTGCTTTGCGCCGCTATTGCGCTCACGGCTTCGCTGTTTTGTGTGCCGGGCGAGAAGCGGTTACGTCGCGAACTCTACATTGATTAACTTTCCGATTCTATACGTGTATGAAACATCAATATCTTAATGGCAAGTACATTAGCTTGCGCGCTATGGAACCCGAGGATTTGCCGTATATCTACGACATCGAGAATGCTCCCGAACTGTGGAGCATCAGCAACTTCACGGTTCCCTATTCTTATTATACGGTGAAGCAATTTCTTAAGAATACGCAAAACGACCTTTACGCCGACCGTCAACTCCGAATGGTCATCGAGCGGAAGGCGGATAAAGCCTTCTTGGGCATCATTGACGTGACGGACTTCGTACCTCACCATTCGCGTGCGGAGGTGGGCATCGTGGTGAAAGACGAATATCGTGGCGAGGGTTACGGTACGGAAGCGTTGCGGTTGCTGTGCGATTATGTTTTCGGCTTTCTTTCGCTTCAACAACTTACCGCTCACATCGAAACCGACAATATACCCAGCTTGAAGTTGTTTGCCGCCTGCGGCTTTGTGCAATGCGGCATCTTGCACAAATGGCTGTTTGTGGAAGGCACATACAAGGATGTTGCCCTGATGCAATGCATTAATACGGAGAATAAAAACAAAGAATAAAAACATTGAATAATTAGTTAAATCTTCCCATTCCCTATTCTTTCCTAAATTGTTGCTCAACTTTGCGTCATATTTATTTGTTTAATCATTTTAATTATGAACTATATGAAGAAGAGTAACATTTTATCAGCTTTTTGCATGGGCGTTCTGCTCATGGTATCCACATCGGTTAGTGCGCAATACGACAAGCCGATTACAAAAGAACAACTGCCCAAGCGGGCGCAAGAGTTCTTGAATGCTCATTTTGCCGACAAGCAAATCACCCACGTCATTCAAGATGACGATTTAGTACTGCCCGACTACGACGTTTACTTCGCCGAAGGTATTGAAGTCTCGTTTCACAACAACGGCGATTGGGACAGTGTAGACGGTAACCGACAGGCAATACCTACCAAATTTATCTTACCCGCCATTGTTACGTATGTCCAAACCACCTATCCGGGAATGTACATCACAGAGATAGACAAAGACCGTCGCAAATTCGATGTGCATTTATCCAACGGACTGGAGTTGGTCTTTAACAAGAAGGGAGCTATTCTTGGGATTGATTACGACGATTAACGATTTTCTGTTCTCTCTATCAACCGCCCGCAAATCGCATCTTGCCTCAGTAGTTCGGAAACTCCGATGAGGAAGAGCTGTTTGCGGGCGCGCGTTAATACCACGTTGAGTTTGCGGTCTATCGGCGCCCCGTCTTCCACGATGAGGTTGGACAATTGCGTCAGTTGTTCGCGGCTGTTTACACAAAAAGAATAGATGATGACGTCGCGCTCGCTTCCCTGAAAACGTTCTACCGTATCTACCAAAATGTGATTCAGGTCGGAGATACCTTGTGCTGACAGTTCGCGACGAATCAATGCTATCTGGCTGCGGTAGGGGGTGATGATGCCCAGTGTATGTTGCGGATGAAAATCGGCGAGGAGAGTGTATTGTCGGTGGAGTGCCGCCGCCAGTCGTGCCGCCAGTTGTGCCTCGAAACGGTTGTGTTTACTAAAGCGTCCGTCGCCTTCGGGTTGCGAAGGCAGAAACGTCACACGGCGGGTCAATATGTCGGCAAACTCGTTGTCGCGTAGTTCGTCGGCAAGTACGAGTGTGCCTTGTTGATGCGGCAAGCCTGCCGACCGAAGTTTCCCACCGTAAAAGGCTTCGTTGGGGAAGCGCGCCACCTCTTCGTTCATACGCCCCTGACGGCACAACATATCGAAAGCACGCTCGTCGCGGATGTTGCGATAGAGGCGTTCGAACAACGAATCTTTTAGGTTGTGTACTCCCAAGGCACGTAGTGCATCGTCGGCAATTTCGGAAGCTTCGGCAGGTTGTTGCACCACCGCCGGTAGTTGCTTGTGGTCGCCTATGAGGATAAACTTTCCGATGGCATTGCCGCCTGCGGGTGTACGTCGGCACAACAGTCCCAGCAGTTGCGGTTCGAGTATCTGCGTAGCTTCGTCCACAATGGCAGCATCAAACTGTTTGATGCGGAAGAGGTCGCTCTTTGAAGAGAGCGTCGCCACGGTGCCGACAAAAATGGTGCAACGTTCCAGACGGGCACGCACCTCGCGGCGGTTGGTACAAGCTGCCAAAGCCTGTTCCATCAGGTACGGACGGTAAAGGGGGTCGCATGCCAGTTCGCTTCCCACACGGATAAAGTCTACCGCCGGACGAATGGAAGCAAGCGATTTACAAATCTCATCTACCGCCCTGTTGGTATAAGAGAGCAGCAACAACTGCTTGCTGTCGCGTACCAATGCTTCGACCATGCCGCGCAGGGCACGCGATGTTTTGCCGGTACCCGGCGGACCCACCAACAAGAAATAATCGGCAGCAGCCTGTGCCTTCAGCGTGATGCGTTCGAAGTCGTCCGTTGCGGCGGCGATACGCTCGTCGAAAATGGTGTCAAAGCGGGGCGGACGACGGGCAAGCAGCAGGTCGCGCCGCTCTTGTGCGGCAGTGAGGAAAGCCGCCAACCCCTGATACATGCTACGAAAAGAGGTATCCATCTTATCGTGTTCCAGTGCATAGAGGCTCTCTTGCGGCAACACGGCAAGGTTTTGTTGCACGGCACGAAGCCGCACACGTATCTGTCGGTCGGTAAGATGTTCGATGTTGCCTTTAAAGGCGATGTGGTTGGTAAGCTTGTCGTCGGCACTGTTGCGGCGGTACAACACCACGGCATCGCCAGTACGAAAGTCGGGCGATACACATTCGGACGGAGTCCACGTAAAGAGCAACGAAGGGCGATGCGGGTCGGCAGCGTGGTTTTCTGTCATCTGCAAATCGTACAACACGGTTTCGGCAGGGTCTACCGTCTCGTCGTGTGCGGTTTTGGAGAGATAGAGTTCTTTGGGGATAAAGTTGTAGAGCGAACAGAAATAGCCATGTTCTACCGGCGATAGTTGTGCCATAAGCTCGCCGAGAGCCTCGATAGAGGGAGCCAGATAACGGTTCCACAAGGTAGAGTTGAGGTGACGTTCGTTGAGTGTGGCGGGGGAGATTTGCCTCAGTCGTTCGGCGGTATAGAGCGGATGATTGTGTTGTTGCACTTCGTACTCTTCGATGACAATGCGGTTGCGCACCTCCATTACCTGTTGCAACAATGTCCACGACGGTTGTGCCGGATAGAGTTTAGGATAGCGGGTATAGAGCAGGTACGACTTTACGTGGCGGTGATTCATGCCCATGCTGTATTCCAGCACGGCTTGGTAGAGTAGCATCTGCACCCAGTTGTTCTCGCGCGGCAGGATGCTTCCGGGACGGGTATATTCGTCGGCTTTGCCCGATTTCATCTCAATGAATGCCGACATGTCGCGCTGCATGTAGTCCAGACGACCTTGCAGCCCCAACGCTTCGCACACATACGACGGTTCCAGCACGGCATCGGCTTTGTTCAGTCCGTAACCGGGTTTCGCAAAAGTCTCTTGCACGGTGCGGCGGATATGGTCGAAATGCAAACGGCAGTCGTCGAAAAACATGCGCTCCGTCGCCGGATTTTGCAGGTCGGGACAGGTTGCCAGTTCAATGGGGTAGGTGCGGAAAGCTTTCTGCATGCACTCGCCGTAAAGAGGTGCCTCGACGGCATGAATCCATTCGTCCAGAAAGAGATTGGCGATGTTACCCAGCAGCAGTTGCCGGGTATTTTCGCCCGGTTGCAAGCGCGACAACAGGTAATTGCCCGGGTGATGACCGTACTCTTTGAAGCATTCGGCAAGCACACTGATGTCTATCAGATAGTCGGGTTCTACGATGATAAAGGCGGGAGTGAGCGTGCCGTCGTCGTCGGTCGTTACATCCAGCAGGTTGATTGTCGCATCGCGCCACAGTGCTTTGCAGCTTACCACAAAAGCATCGCCCAACGGCGGCACACGGTAACGCACGCGTATGCTGTGCGATGTTTCCGGTTCGCAGGGCAGCACGTAAAGAAAAGTGTCGTCGGAATATTGAAAGCGGACGCGCTTATTCATCTTTCTTCTCCTTCACCATCAGTATGCTCAGTTCGTAGAGCAGATACAGCGGTACCGCCACCATGGTCAGTGTAAAGGGGTCGCCTGTGGGGGTGATGACTGCGGCTATTATCACCAGCAGCACAATAGCATGTCGTCGGTACTTGCGAAGAAACGGGCGGTCGACAATGCCCAGCAACGAGAGTAGCCACGTCAGCATGGGTAGTTCGAAGGCAAGTCCCATGCAGAGCACCAGCATCATAAAGTTGTCGATGTAAGAGTTGAGCGAGATGTGGTTTTCGATAGACGAACTGAGTTGGTAGGTAGAGAGGAAACGCAATGTCAGCGGATAGACCATGAAGTAGCCCACCAATACACCGAGGAAGAACATCAGGGTGCCTATGGCAAGTGCTTTCTTTACGCCTCGCCGTTCGTTTTTGTAGAGTGCCGGACTGACAAACCGCCATATCTCGTAAAACAGGTAGGGTGCGGCGGTTACCACCGACATCCAGAAAGCCGTAGACATGTGGATGAAGAACGGTGCGGCAAGATTGATGTTGATGAGTTTGACCTCAAACTTCTGGGTAAAGAAGTCGTCGTCCAGATGCAGCACTTCGCCTGCCGAGCGCAGCAGGTCGTAAAAGATGAAGTCGTTGTGACAGGGAGCCATCACCACATGGTCGAACAGCCACGGCATGGCAATAAAGTAGCCTATCGCCAACACGAACCATACGCCCAAGATGCGGAACAGCACGCGCCGCAGTTCGTCCAGATGGTCCCAAAAAGTAAACTCCTTATCCGCCACAGCTCCTATTTATCTGTCGATGCAGGCTTATCTAAATCGTCTTTGGCTTTGTGGATTTCTTCTTTGGCTTCGTTCACTCCGTCCTTGAAGCTTTTTATACCTTTGCCAAGTCCCTTCATCAGTTCGGGTATTTTTTTACCTCCAAACAGTAACAGAACAATAACGGCTATGATAATCCATTCGGAACCGCTGGGCAGGACACCTAATAATACTGTGTATGTTGTCATCGTAGCAATTGATTAATGTTGGGGACAAAGATAATACTTCTTTTGTAATTAGAAACATTCCGTCAGTTTAAAGCGCATTCGCCACCGTTTGGTGGTTTCGTCCCAGTCGTGTGTAAGGATTTTAAAGGTACCTATCTCGCGGGTATTGGCAACGTGGTTTCCTGCGCAGAGACACTCGTCGTAATCGCCCACATGTACCACGCGCACGGTGTCCGAGGCGTTATCGGGCAGACGCTGCATGTCGAAGCGTCCCATCGCCTCGGCTTGCGTAACGTATTCCACGCTCACATCCAAGCCTTGCGCAATCACGGCATTAACGGCGTCTTCCAACTGTGTCACCTGTTGCGGGGTAGGTGCCTGTGTAAGGCGGTAATCCAGTTTGCTTTTCTTGCGTTCGATGTGTGCCGACACCGAACGTCCGCATCCGAAGATACGCATCATGGTGCGATTCACGATGTGTTCGCAAGTATGCATCGGCGGATATTCTTGCTTGTTGTGCTCGTTGAGCAGGGGTTGTTGTTCCATAACTTTTAGATTGATGCGTGCAAACACGGTGTTTCGTACACCTTGCAGCACTTGCCGGCGGCAAGATACACCACATAAGTGCGCATTTGATAATTGGGGAAGCGGGCGTTGATATCCTTAGCATAACCCTTCACTTGTGCGATGTCTTCTTCGCGTGCCGCGGTAAGAGCCTCTACGATGGCGGCATCTTTTGCTTTGAAGTATTTAAACTCCACCACACGGCAGTCGTTATGGAACGAAGTGCCGGGAACTCCCGTCAGCACCAAGTCGGCACGTCCCGAAGGTAGGTTCATCTCTACGGCAAAGGTGTAACAGTTGCTGAGGTAACGCGACAGCAATTCGAAGAACGAACAGCGGATGAAATTCTCGTTTATCTTGTCGAATACCTGCGCAGGAAATTGTCCCAAGTACTCTTGGAAGTAATTCTCTACCAACGGCTCGAAGATGCGGTTGTCAACGAAAGCACGATAAGCAGGAACAAAGCGCGATGCACTACCGCTAATCTGATTCATCTCGTTGTAGTAGTTCATGTAGATGCTGCGCATAGTGAGGTTGGGTAGGCGCATCACATAACTGTCTTTGAGCGTAGTCATCCCCAAATAGTACAGGCTGATGGGGTAAAACTCCTTTTCGAAGAACTTCTGCTTATTGAACTTGCTCCGCATTTCGGTGGTAGAGTAGATAAGTTCGTCGTCTATTACTAACTTATCCAGCATCTCTTTGGCATTCTCCAGTGTGAGGGTAAGGCGACGAATCCAGCCGATGTCGGTACGCAGATTCTCGTCAATCAATTCTTCGGGGATGCCGCCGTGTAGTTCGGCATAATTCTTCAGAAAGTAAGTCAGTATGGTAGAGTTGAACAACGGGCGTGCTTCCGGCAAGAAGCGGTAACCGTCGTAGTTGTTTACGATGAGTGCCCACAGTTCGTCGAAATCACCAAACTCTTTGCCGTACTTATCGATTACATAGTGCAGATAAGTGGCAGCTTCTTCGTGGTTGAAGCCCAGCATCTCCACGAAATCAGGCTTGAGCGTCAGTATTTCGGCAATATTGTAGCCGCTGGTAAGGTCGTCCATGGTGACGGGAAGCACACCGGTACAGAAACAGGT
>JAISHU010000158.1 GCA_031262385.1 Mediterranea sp. (in: CFB group bacteria) | reverse complement strand
CGAATAGTGCATCCAACTCAGCTTCGCCCTCTGTGGCATTGCGCGAAGCGTTGACACCCGTAACGTGATAGTCCTTACCCCAGAAATAAACCATTTTATACCATTCTTCATCTTTCTCCAAACCGCAGAAGTTCCACGGGGTGTAGTAGTGTACTTCCGCCATTAACCTATCAGGTACCACATCCTCGGGCATTGCACCAAACAATTGGTTGGTCTTAGTAATATCCGTACTGGGACCTTGTATAATAAGGTTACGGTAATAATTGCGCCCACCGGTAGCCCGCACGGCATCTACAAAAGTCTGTTCGTAACTCTTCAGCACAGCCATTTGTTCGGCATTCTCCACATTGGGTTCGTTACATCCGGCAAAGAGCAGGCGTTCGTCGTACTCACGAAAAGCGGCGGCTATCTGTGTCCACAGGGCGTGCTGCTTCAGGTTGTTCTCTTCTTGTTTGTCGGGGATACAGTTGTTTTCCAACCAGCCGCCGTCCCAGTGAATATTCAGTATGGCATACACATCGGCGGTCATGCAATAGTCCACCACCTCTTTGACGCGCTGCATCCATGCAGGGTCAATGGTGTAGTTGTCGTCGATAATATAGGCATGCCAAGCACACGGAATACGTATGGCGTTAAAGCCCATTCCTTTTACGGCATCAATCAGGGCTTGTGTGGTTTTGGGATTACCCCATGCGGTCTCTCCGCCGGTAGCTTCGAGTGTGTTATACAGATTCCAGCCGGCATACATTTTCTTTGCGAGTGCAACGGCATCGTTCTCCATACCTGTGAGGTCGGGTTCCGCCTGTCCGTAAGCTTCTTGCTTGACACTGATGGATTCGGTGATTCCTGCCAACGAGAAGGTGATGCTACCCGTTCGTTCACCTCCCGTATTGGTGCTGACAACGAAGCGTTCGGTATGGTCGGCAAGTGCACGCGTTTCGGTCGAACGGGTTATCCACGCCGCCGACAAGTCGATGTCGTAAACGCCGTTGGCTTGAAGTTGTATCGTTATGGATTCGCCTGCTGCCGGCACTTCGTACGATGTTTCACCGTTGACGATAAGTCCGAATGCCGCAGCCTGCGTCACTTGAATGGATTTGGTAAGCGTACTTGCACGAACGGTAATGGTAGCAATGCGTTCGTCGGTAGTCGGATTTTTGTCCGCCTTTACAAGATACTTATACATAGTCGCCGATGTACTGGGTTGCGAAGTGATACTACACCAACTTTGATCGCTGGTGAGTTGAGGTTCCACATTCGACTTAACATACAGGTCGTACGAAGTCATCTCACCCGCCGTAAGGCTGTTAGTGAAAAAGATGCCGTTCTCTGCCGAGATTTCCATTTCGGGTTCTACTACGGGGTTATCGCCACCACAGGCGGTAGTGCTTATTAACAGCAACAACAAATAGCTTTTCAATCTTTCCATTATTGTTTATGTTCTTCTGATAGTTACCGATGCAAAGATAGTGCGAAACAGACCTCCCTACCGTGCAAGATGTTGCATGGAGAGGTATCATTTGTTATCCGCATAACTATTTGGTTTCCATTTAACGACAATCGAACGGCGTAATTTGCGAGTCACGTGTCAATTCGCTATTTTTGAAGCCGAACCATTAACACTTCGTCCCATGAAAAAGTATCTTTTTTTATTCGTTTTGATGTTGAGCACCTCTCTTACCGCCCACGCTCAACAAGGTTATACCAATCCGGTTATTTCCGGTTTCTATCCCGACCCCAGTGTTTGCAGGGTAGGCGACGACTACTATCTTGTGAACAGCAGTTTCTGCTACTTTCCCGGAGTGCCGCTGTTTCACAGTAAAGACCTTATCCATTGGGAGCAGATAGGCAACTGTCTCACACGCGCTTCACAAGTGAAATTGACCAACGCCAACACTTCGGGCGGTATCTACGCCCCTACCCTTCGGCATCACAACGGCGTGTTTTATATGATAACTACCAACGTGTCGGACAAAGGCAACTTTTTAGTACACACTACCGACCCGCGCGGTGAATGGTCGGAACCGGTATGGATAAAGCAAGGAGGTATTGACCCTTCTCTCTATTTTGAAGACGACAGATGTTACTTGGTGAGCAATCCCGACAACGGCATCTTTTTATGCCAAATCAATCCGACGACCGGCGAACAACTCACACCCTCCATACGTATCTGGGACGGCACGGGCGGACGTTACCCCGAAGCTCCCCACATTTTCAAGAAAGATAATTGGTACTATCTGCTTATTGCCGAAGGCGGAACAGAGTACGGCCATAAGGTAACCATTGCCCGCAGCCGGACTATCGACGGAGTGTACGAGAGTAATCCCGCCAATCCCATATTGACACACATCAACCGAAATGCTCAAAACAATCCCATACAAGGCACCGGACATGCCGACTTTGTCGAAGCCACCGACGGCAGTTGGTGGATGGTATGCTTGGCTTTCCGCCCGCAAAGCGGAAGTCACCACCTGTTGGGACGCGAAACATTCCTCGCACCGATGCGCTGGGATACCGACGCATGGCCGGTGATAAACGGCAACGGAACGCTTTCGCTACAGATGAATATACCCACCTTGCCACAGCATCCCACCCCACTCCGTTCCACACGTACAACATTCGATTCGAAACAATTGGGACCGGAATGGGTTTATCTGCGTAACCCCACAGAAGACAATTACGAGCTAACCCCGCAAGGCAAGCTCCGGTTAAAAACATCACCCGTCAACCTAAACAGCCTATCCTCGCCCACCTTCGTGGGACGTAGACAGCAACACATCGACTTTACGGCCGGTACTTCGCTCAGTCTGCATCGTGCCAAAAGTAGGGACGAAGCCGGCATCACCGTATTTATGGAACACCACTCACACTACGACCTCTTTGTGCGACAAGAAGCCGACCAAAGTCAGTCGGTGGTGCTACGGTATCAATTGGGCGAACTGACACACACCGAGAAAACCGTAAACATAGCGGCGGGCGAAGTGCAGCTCCGCGTGACGGGCAGCAAAGACTATTATCAATTTGAATATGCAATCGGTAAAGGAGAATACCAAACATTGGGGCGCATGAACACCCGTTTGATAAGCACCGAAACGGCAGGAGGATTTACAGGAATTGTAATTGGAATGTATGCCGTATCGGCAAGCAACGAGCCAACGAAATGTTTTGCTGATTTTAGCCGTTTCGACTACGAAGGAAAATAAAGAGGGGTGGATGAGTAAGAAAAAAGAGCGGAAAACGAGACTCGAACTCGCGACCCCAACCTTGGCAAGGTTGTGCTCTACCAACTGAGCTATTTCCGCAACGATAATAGTGTGAAGAGAAGGAGACTCGAACTCCCACGACATAATTGTCACTACCCCCTCAAAGTAGCGCGTCTACCAATTCCGCCACCTCTCCGGTACACTAAATATCCATACAACTGCAACGACCTTGTGCCCGGAACAGGACTCGAACCTGCACGCCTTTCGACACACGCACCTGAAACGTGCGCGTCTACCAATTCCGCCACCCGGGCATTAAGGTATTGCAATTCATCATGTCAATTGAGCGGAAAACGAGACTCGAACTCGCGACCCCAACCTTGGCAAGGTTGTGCTCTACCAACTGAGCTATTTCCGCTTTTCGCTTTTGCGGTTGCAAAGGTAGTTGTTTTCTACAAATACACAAACGTTGGAGTAGTTTTTTCGATAAAAAAATATCGTCAACTCATACGGTCGCGGTAGTCTTCATAAACAAACTGCCTGAAAACAACGGCATTGCCCTCTTTTGTCCACATACCGATGGCGGGGTGATGAATGCCGTTGAACATGTTTGTTTTGACCATTGTGTAGTGTATCATATCCTCAAACACGATACGTTCGCCTATCTGCAATTCGTGGTCGAAGCTCCAATCGCCCATATAATCACCGCTCAGACAGGAATTACCGCCCAGTCGGTAAACATATCCGCTTCCGTTGTTGCCCATTACGGCACCGCGCACCACCGGTTGGTAGGGCATCTCCAGACAGTCGGGCATGTGACAGGTAAAGCTCACATTGAGGATAGCGGTACGAATGCCTTTGTTTTCCACAATGTCTACCACCTCTGAAGCGAGCACACCGGTTTGCCACGTAAAGGCAGACCCCGGTTCTAATATAATATGGAGATGCGGATAGCGTGCATGCAATCCGTGAAGCAACGACACAAGATGTTCCACATCGTAATCGGCACGTGTCATCAAGTGCCCTCCACCCAAATTGAGCCATTTTATCTGCGGGAACCAGCGGGCAAAACGCTTTTCCATCTGCGCCAACGAGCGCTCCAGCGCATACGACGACGATTCGCAATGGTTGTGACAATGAAAGCCTTCCACACCGGTAGGCAGCACATCGGGCAGCAAGTCGGCGGTAATGCCGAAGCGGGTGCCGGGTGCACACGGATTATAGAGTTCGGTTTCCACTTCCGAATATTCGGGATTGATGCGGATGCCACAAGAGATGCCACTCCCCTCCACAACTGTTTGCGGATGAAAACGGTGAAACTGCGACCACGAATTAAATGTGATATGGCTGCTGCAACGCATCAACTCGGGGAAGTCGGCATCGGTATAAGCGGGCGAATAGGTGTGTGCCTTGCTGCCAAATTCTTGGAAGGCAAGACGTGCCTCGTACACCGAGCTTGCCGTAGAGTGCTCTATATATTCGCGAAAGACGGGAAACGAGCGCCACATGGCAAACGCCTTGAAAGCCAATATCACCTCCACATCGGCACGTTCGGCGACACCTTTTATCAGCGTGAGGTTCTTTCTCAGCAGTTCCTCTTCCATAATATAACAAGGTGAGGGAAAGCGGGTAAAATCTATCATAATGGTTTAATTAATGACGGTAAAACGTGCATAGCGAAGCAGCAGTTGCTTTTCGCCTGCATTTTCAAAACGAATGGTGGCTTTGGCATTGTCGCCCGCACCTTCAACTCTCAACACTTCGCCTACGCCAAAACGTTCGTGCTCTATGCGTTGTCCCACATCGACGGCAGGTGCCGCGGTGCCGCCCGAAGCGACAGCCGGTGCGTCGGTACTTGTGGAAACAACACGTTTCAGGCGGGGCGACGGTACCGGCGTATGAAAGCTCTGTCGCGGAGCTTCGGCACGAAACGTTTCGGCTTCGCTATCGATGCGTTGTGCGGCTTTCATCTGTGCCGGCAGATGCAGGTATTGCGTATCAATATCGCGCAGAAACCGACTGGGCGTACAGAAGTCCGTGCTGCCATAGCGGGAACGGCTACGTGCATACAGCAGATAGCAACGCTTTTCGGCACGGGTAATGGCAACATAAAACAGACGGCGTTCTTCTTCCACCGCACGCGGTACATCGCCCGCCATGTTGCTGGGGAAAAGTCCTTCTTCCAATCCCACCACAAAAACATTGGCAAACTCCAACCCTTTGGCGGCATGCGCCGTCATCAGCGTTACACGCGGTTCGTCCGATGTTTTGTCGGAATCTTGATCGGTTAGCAACGACACTTCGGATAAGAAGTCGGGCAATGCGATATGGGTGTTCCCCTCTTCCATACGCTCCTCGCAGAAGTTACTCAAGCTATTAACCAGCTCCTCCACATTCTCCTGACGGCTAAGGTTTTCGGGCGACTTGTCTTGATATATATCATTGATAATGCCCGACTGCCGGATAATCTCTTTACCCTTTTCGTAGGCATTCTTTTCGGCAAGGTCGCTCATAAAGCCGTTTATCAAGTCGCGAAACAGCTGCAACTTGCCTTGCGTGCCTTTATTGATATTCACTCCGTAGTCCGACGGATTGCTCATCACTTTCCACAGGCTGGCACCGTGTTCGGTGGCGGCAGCCGTCAGTTTACCCACCGTGGTGTCGCCTATGCCGCGCGCCGGATAGTTGATGACACGCTTAAACGCCTCTTCGTCGTTAGGGTTGACCGTCAGGCGAAAGTAGGCTATCACATCTTTTATCTCTTTGCGCTGATAGAACGACAAGCCACCATATATACGGTAGGGCATGCCGCGCTTACGCATCACCTCTTCCAGAATGCGACTCTGTGCATTGGTACGATAGAGTACGGCAAAGTCAGAGTACTCGCAATGTTCGTTTCGGTGAAGCTTTCTGATTTCGTTGGCAACGATTTCCGCCTCTTCAGTATCGCTGTATGCCTGAAGCACCGTCACCGCTTCGCCCTCTTCCTTCTTGGAGAAGACCTCTTTGGGTATCTGCATACGGTTTTTGGCAATCAAGCTGTTGGCTGCGCTAACGATGTTTTGCGTAGAGCGATAGTTGCGTTCCAGTTTAAACAGTCGTGCATCGGGATATACTTTAGTGAAATAGAGGATATTGCCTATATCGGCACCTCGAAACGAGTAGATGCTCTGTGCATCGTCGCCCACCACACAAACGTGTTGATGCCGACTTGCCAATTGCAGCACGATGCTGTGTTGGGCAAAGTTGGTATCTTGATACTCGTCCACCAATATATAACGGAACTGTTCGGCGTAATGTGCCAACACATCGGCATGGTCGCGAAACAACACATAGGTATAATAGAGCAGGTCGTCGAAATCCATAGCGTCCGCCTGTCGGCAACGGTCCATGTAACGGCGGTAAATATCGCGTATGGACGGCATGCGGCACGACTGGTCGTAGTCGTACAGTTGGGGGTCCGAAGCATATTTGGCGGGAGAGATGAGTTGGTTTTTGGCGTGCGAGATGCGTGCCTGCACCACTCCGGGCTTGTACAGCTTATCGTCCAACTTCATCTCTTTAATGATAGAGCGTATCAGACTTTTACTGTCGGCGGTATCGTAAACGGTAAAATGGGGGGTGAAGCCCAGACGGTCGGCTTCCACGTGCAGGATGCGTAAAAAGATGGAGTGAAACGTCCCCATCCACAGACGGCGTGCAGACTCGCTCCCCACTTGTCGTGCGATGCGGCTTTTCATTTCGCGTGCCGCCTTATTGGTGAAAGTCAGTGCCAGAATATTCCACGGTTGGTAACCGTTCTCCAGCAGATAAGCTATTTTGTAGGTCAGCACGCGCGTTTTCCCCGAACCGGCTCCGGCTACAATAAGCGAAGGACCGTCGTTATAGAGCACCGCAGCACGCTGTTCCTCGTTGAGTTCGTCAAGATAATGGGTATTCATGCACGCAAAAGTAGATAATTTCCGCCAAATACAATTACCCCCTTAGTGCTTGCTCGATGTCGGCTATCAAATCGTCGGCATTCTCAATACCTACCGAGAAGCGGATGAGGTCGGGACGCACACCGGCTTCGATAAGTTGTTCGTCCGTCATTTG
>JAISHU010000138.1 GCA_031262385.1 Mediterranea sp. (in: CFB group bacteria) | reverse complement strand
GCGCGTTGATTGGCATCCCACGGAGTGGCTCCGGTACCTGTATAATAGTTGTATAGAGCTTTGTATTGTAATTCGTAGAATTGCCCCGGTTGGGAAATCACGTCATACACATTCTTCACGCGATGGTTGGCACCTATACGTGCATCAAACGTAATCACGGTAGACCCTTTGGCAGCTTTCTTGGTAGTTACCATAATCACACCGCCGGCACCACGTGCACCGTAGAGTGCATTGCTGGCAGCATCCTTGAGTACAGTTACCGATTCCACGTCGTTAGGATTGATGTTATTCCATCCGCCGTCAAACGGAGCGCCGTCCAGAATGATAAGTGGGTTGGACGATGCATTGATTGATGTCAACCCACGTATGAGGAAGGTAGGTTCGGAGTCGGGCTGATTACTTTCTTTATACATCTGCACACCGGCTGCTTGTCCTTTCAGAGCTTCCATCACATTAGTAACCTGTCGTTTCTCCAGTGTCTCGCTTTTCATCACCGAAGCCGATCCGGTGAACGACTGGCGGGTGCTGTTACCGAACGCCGTAACGATTACCTCGTCCAGTATTTCGGAGTCTTCTTTGAGTTGGATGTTCAGCGAAGTGCGGTTGCCCACAGCCACCTCTTGCGCGACATAGCCTATGTAGGAGATTTCCAGTGTGGCATTGGCGGGCACTTCCAATGAAAACCTGCCGTCGGCATTGGTGATGGTGCCTCGCGTGGTGCCTTTGATCCTTACCGATACGCCTATCAGCGATTCGCCGTTGCTGTCTGTCACGGTACCTGTTACGGTGTGCGTACGAGGTTGTTGGCTTACGGCGCGCACGGGCGACAGCACCTCTTTCTCTTCGGACGCTTTGGAGATGTACACCTGTCGTCCCGAAATGGTATAAACGCTGCCTGTACCTTGCAGCAACTCGTCCAGAATCTTGTCTACGGTTTTGTCTTGCGCGTCGATGCTCACCTTTTTGTCGGTGTTGACGGCACCTTCGTAGTAGAAAAAGATAAATTCGCTTTGGCTCTCAATACGACTCAGCGCTTCGCTGAGGGTGGCGTCCTGCAACTTTAGCGTAAGAGGCGTAGATTGTGAGTAGGTGTTTGCCGCAGGGCAGACACTACCGATGCTCACAATTACGAGGCATGTCAGTAGCCTCAGAAAGTTGATGTGATTCATACGTTGATCGTTTAATTAGATGTTATGGGTTCTTTTGATAGTTGATTACGTGTGTCTGTTGTTCGCGACTATAGGCGATGGGAGCGGTGATGGTGAGTCCGCGCAACACTTCGTCGAGACTGCTTTTCAGGTCTAATTTGCCCGAACAGCGCAACTCGCCCGACGCTTCGTCGCAGACAATCTCTTCGCCGTAATACTTGGACAGCCGGCGTAAGATGGTGCTGATGCGGTCGCCCCGGAAAATAAACATCCCCTCTTTCCAAGCGGTAAAGAGGCTGACATCTACCGACTCTACGCGGTCGCCCGACGGATTGTGTTCAAACATCTCGTCGGGTGCCAGCACTGTTTCGCTGCGATTACTTTTGTCGGTGATATTGACGGCACCCTTTACCAGCACTACCCGCGTCACGGTTTCGTCGTCGTACGAGGTAACGTTGAACTCCGTGCCGATAACTTGCACATCAATCTCTTTGGTTTTCACCACAAACGGACGTGTCGCATCGGCAGCTACATCAATATAGATTTCGCCGTCCACATAGATTTCGCGACGGTTGTCTTGGAATGTAACCGGATAGACCACTTGTGTTCCGGCGTTTACCCACAGGCGGCTGCCGTCGGCAAGTGTCAACGTGGAGCGTTTACCCATCGGTACAATCAGACGGTTGTAGGTAGAGGGTTGTGTGTTGACAATCTTTTGGGGATGATTGTTTACCTTTATAGATGTGGAATCGTACACGATAACGGATTCTTTCTCTTTAAGTTCTACGGTTTGCTTGTCCGACAGAATCAGTTGGGTATTCGGTGCTTGGTAGTTTGCCGGCGGTTCGTGGCGGGCAAAGTTTTCGATGTCTGTCTCCGCAACAGTCGGCTTTATGAGTAGGGACACTACTAACAAACCGGCAACACAAGCAGCCGACACGATACTCGTTGTCAGCCATACGCGCCGGCGTTTGCGTTTGTGAGCCTCATCCGCATTAGCTGTTTGGATGGCTTGCCACAACTGTTCTACTTCTTGGTTGCTCAAAGGCGATTTGTCATTCATTGTAGATAGGGTATAAGGGTTGTACGGAATGTCTCTTTCACAGATAGTATATGTATATAAAACAATTCCTGTTCATTTTTATACTCATAAAATAGCGAGCAAAGTAATTAATTGTCTATTTTTGCATAATAGACACCTACACAGAGCCAACCATGGAACAACAACACCACAATCCGGATTCATTGTGGAATAAGTATATCTCGGGCGACGACGATGCTTATGCCGACCTGTATCACACTTACGTACAGGTGCTCTTTGCGTATGCGTTGCGCTACACATCCGACCGCGAATTGGCAAAAGATTGTCTGCAAGAGTTGTTCGTGAAACTGTTTCGCCATCGGTCGCGTCTCAAGCCTACCGACAACGTCAAATCTTACCTGCTTGTCATCTTCAAAAACATTCTGCTGAATGCCATTAAGAAAGAGGAAATCTACCAAGGTCACATCCACCGGATGCAGCCCGATGAAGTCTGCCCTCCCGCCGACTTGCCGGAAATACACGAAGAGATGCACCACACCGCCCGGCTCGTAGACCAATCCTTGGAATGCTTAAGCCGCCGCGAGCGCGAAATCATGAAGATGCGCTATCAGGAAGAGAAAAGTCTGCAAGAGATTGCGACACTCACCGGCATCCATTACCAATCGGTACAAAACATCATTCAGCGCGGTCTCAAAAAGATGCGGCGACATCTCTGCATCGGAGATACAGGATAACTACATTGGGATAGTAGCTCAATCTCCTCCTCAAACAAAGAGAAGGTTGCGCGCCAAAGGTGTGATGGAGGTGTCAATAAGCTGTTTTATAACTTTTCTTTCTTACATTCTTATCTTTACAGCTTGTTTTGTTGTCTTTGCACTGCACTTTCTTTACCGTCCGACCAACGTCGTACGACCGTCCGACGATGGTTGTACGACCGTACGACGTTGGTCGGACGCTCGTACGACGTTGGTCGGACGGTAATGGATGTACGGTACAAAAACAATATATTACTGATACATAATTATTTATCAGTAAATAACAACAACTAAACAAAGCACTGCCTCCGATAAGTTTGTTAGTATCTCCGCAGAGATGTATGTTGGGACGATAAATTAGAGCTTACAACTTTATCAATCTCCATTTAAAATATTTTTAGTTAGAAATAACTAAAACAAATAATTAACCCTTATATTTGTCCCGTATTTTTTACTAAAAAACACATTGTATAAT
Organism: Mediterranea sp. (in: CFB group bacteria); assembly: GCA_031262385.1. GTDB lineage: Bacteria > Bacteroidota > Bacteroidia > Bacteroidales > Bacteroidaceae > Bacteroides. The sequence continues at coordinate 3,411 of JAISHU010000138.1, read as the reverse complement.
TAACAACAAACCCATTATGAAACGTAACGTACTACTTTTTGTTTTTGTGCTAATTGCCGCAGCGGCATCTGCACAGATATCGTGGAATGCCAAAGCCGGCATGAACCTGAGTAATATCACAGGTGTTGAGGGCGACTTTAAAATCGGCTACAACGTAGGTGCAGGCATGGAGTATGCTTTTAGCAGCACATGGTCTTTGCAACCCTCTTTACTGTTTACCGCTAAAGGAGCAAAAGAATCTTCGGATGGTATTACCACTACTATTAACAGCCTGTATCTGGAACTTCCGATACTCGCCGCGGCACGTTTTCCTATCAATCCTAAAACCAACATCGTTATCTCTGCCGGACCCTACCTTGCTTATGGAGTGGGCGGTAAGACATCTGTGTCGGTCGATGGAATAAAAGTTAGCCTTGACACATTCGGGACAACTACCGTAGACGGGGAGTCTGGCGAAGGACTAAAGCGCTTTGATGCCGGATTGGCTGCCGGAATTGCTTTGGAATTCAATAAAATCGTAGTTGGATTGAACGGAGAATATGGTCTTCTCGATGTCGCAGAAACAGAAGGGAACGAAAGCTACAAGAACCTGAATCTCTATTTGGGAATAGGTTACAAGTTCTGACATTATCCCCGCACAACTTCGCAAACACAGGGTGTGGCATCGTCGATGCCACACCCTGTGTGTTTATTTACAGATAGTCAACCTTGTATAGAGCAGCATTCCAAACGTTTCACTACCTTTGCCGCCGAAATATCATACGCATTTTCCATGATTACAATATGAAATCAATTAAAGAACTATACCGCATCGGTACCGGTCCGTCGAGCAGCCACACAATGGGGCCTCGCAAAGCTGCCGAGATATTCTTGAGCAAACACCCCGAAGCGGCCTCTTTTCGAGTTACACTATACGGCAGTTTGGCTGCCACCGGTAAAGGACACATGACCAACACCGCCATACTCGAAACCTTGCAGCCCGTAGCACCTACCGAAATTATTTGGGAACCCAAGATATTCCTTCCCTTCCACCCCAACGGAATGATGTTTGTGTCGCTCGACAAAGCTGGCACGCCCACCGACTCGTGGACAGTGTTCAGTATAGGAGGCGGAGCACTTGCCGAAGAACATCCTACCGGTGTATCGACTGTTAATACCTCCGACATTTACGACATGAGCAGCATGACCGAAATTCTGGAGTGGTGCGAACGTACCGGAAAGAGCTACTGGGAGTATGTGCAGCAATGCGAAGAGAGCGACCTGTGGGATTACCTCGCAGAGGTATGGAAAACCATGCAGGCTGCAGTGAAACGGGGACTGGAACACGAAGGAGTACTGCCCGGACCGCTGAACTTACGCCGCAAAGCTTCTACCTATTTTATTCGTGCCACAGGTTACAAACAGTCGTTGCAGTCGCGCGGACTTGTATTTGCCTATGCACTTGCCGTAAGCGAAGAGAATGCGTCGGGCGGTGTCATCGTTACGGCACCTACCTGCGGCTCGTGTGGTGTAGTGCCCGCCGTGCTCTATCATCTGCAAAAGAGCAGGGAGTTTAGCGACATGCGCATCTTGCGTGCGTTGGCTACAGCCGGACTGGTAGGCAACATTGTCAAAACCAACGCCTCTATCAGCGGAGCCGAAGTAGGTTGTCAGGGCGAAGTGGGTGTAGCTTGTGCCATGGCATCGGCAGCGGCAAACCAGTTGTTCGGAGGTAGTCCCGCCCAAATAGAATATGCTGCCGAAATGGGCTTGGAACATCACCTTGGCATGACATGCGATCCGGTGTGCGGATTGGTACAGATACCTTGCATCGAACGTAATGCTTATGCGGCGGCACGCGCGCTCGATGCCAATGTCTATTCGTCGTTTACCGACGGCACACATCGCGTATCGTTCGACCGCGTAGTTGAAGTGATGAAAGAGACCGGTCACGACCTCCCTTCGCTCTATAAAGAGACCGGCGAAGGCGGACTGGCTAAAGACTACAAACAGATGTAACAGAGGTCAATCGTCGATCTCCACCAATTTTCCCCGGCGGTTGAAGCGGAATGACAAGTCGTTGCGCAGTTCCACTTCAACCCCCCAACGGTTGCGCTCAATCTGCGTAATAAATTCTTGTGGATAGCTATTCTTCACATACGTCAGAATGTGCACAGGCACAATGGCATCGGGTACGGCAGAGAATTTGCAGTCCACCTCTTTCCATTCCCCCCGACTATCGAACGTAATCTCGGTGCGATTGGCAAGCAGCACTTCGTATTCTTTTTCGAACATGTCGCGATCCAGAAGTACATACGCCGGCTTGATGTTGGGAAAGTGCCGGGCGATGAAATGTTGCGCCGCCTCGGGCAGCTGCTGTAAGTTTTGTGAAATGACGTCGCTATACTGTGCTGCTAAGCCAATCGGTATGGTAACCAGTGTCATCACAACAAATGCGATAATCTTTTTCATTTCTGTTACTCTATTTTTGTTCTTGATACTCGTTACTTAATATTGTGTGACAAATGACGCTATAAAAATGGGAAAGTTTTAGGAAAAGTAGCGTTTATCGTAAGATTCTTAATACAACATTTGGTTCGGATTAAGAAATACGCCTATCTTTGGCGAACTTAGGTCCCATGATAACAACAAATGAAAAACGAAATATAATGAAAACAACAGCGTCAGGCGTTCCACTATTTATACGTGACAGCAAAGGATTACTACGTATCTTTCCCAAAAACATTCTCTATATAAAAGCCGATGAGAACTATTGCACCATCCATCTTATAGACAACAAAACGCTCTGCATTGCCATTACCTTGCGCAAATTGCTGGAGATGCTCCAAGAGCACAATATTATCCGCATCCACAAAACGTATGCCGTCAACCGTACCTTTCTCCAACGCATCACTTCACAAACGGTCGTCTTGTCCAATCAGCATACATTGAAAATAGGAGAAAAATACAAAGAGACTCTTTTTGACAACATCAGTATCATCGGTCGACACAAGACGACGACATGCGACGACACGTAACCACCGTTTTACCCATACTAAATCGTGCGTTTAAGAAATAAATCGGTGCATTCGTCAAATTCTTCCCGAGAAGAAGATTTTGTTGTATATATTTGAAGGCGCATTACTGACATATATACTTATAATGATACGAGAGATTCTGGTTCACTACACCGCCCGTTTGGACGAATACCTTCAGCGCCGCCACTACCGGCGGGAGGGTATTGCCGAAGTGGGATTTATAGGAAACTTCACGAAAGAGAAACCCTGCAAGATTGTAGTGTCGCTGGTCAACGTTGAGCGCGATACTTCCGGCGGAATAGGTGCCGGCATGCGCAGTGCCGGACAAGACGGGTTCTTGAACTTGTATCCTCCATTGATGCTAAACCTTGACTTTATGTTGGCAGCCGTTTAT